>NZ_JBEZIR010000020.1:0-87871 GCF_040651175.1 Kitasatospora sp. NPDC048540 | reverse complement strand
CGGCGGTCCCTACTACGCCACCCTGGCCGAGATGGACTTCGACGAGGCGCGCCGCGCGCTCCAGGAGCACCCGATGGCCATGCTGGGCGTCGCCCCGCGGTCCGGGTCGGCCGGCCGTCGCTCAGGACCAGGCCGAGTACCGGGCCATGGTCGCGGTGAACTGCTGGGCGTTGTCCTCCCGGTCCAGGTCGAGCGCGATCCACGAGCCGTCCGAGAAGGCCAGGTCGGCCCGGAAGGTGAACCACGAACCGGGGACCTTCCCGCGCAGCGCGAAGCTGCCGACGGGCAGTTCGAACAGCGGCACGGCCTGGTACGCCTCGTGCCGCTCGAAGGTCCACTTGCGGCTCAGCACCAGCAGCCGCCGGTCGGTCAGGACCAGCGTGAACAGGTCGTGGTCGGCCCGGAACTTCTCGCCCGGCGTGGTCCGCACCGCCGTCCACAGCCGCCCGGCCAGGCTCTCCCGGCCGCCGCTCCAGGAACCGCCGTGCAGCGGCCGCCGCAGCGCCCGGTACAGCCGGCGCTCCAGGCGCAGCCCGTACGGACGGCGGTACATCAGGTCCGGGATGAAGATCTCCACCAGCCACCGCGGCAGGAAGTACGTCCACAGGCCGCGCCAGAACCGGCGCAGCGCGCGCACCGCGACCCGGGCCGGGGCCCAGGCGATCTCGTGGGTGGCGATCTCCCGGGAGAAGTAGAGCGGCAGCAGCGGGTCGAGGCGTACCGGGAACACCCCGGCCAGGGCCTCCCCGGGGTGCAGGTGCGGGGCGGCGGTCTGCTGCAGTGCCGGGTGGCCGGCCGGTACGCCGGCGCCGTCCCGGCCGGGTGCCGCCCCGGGGGACTGCTGGTAGGTGCTCACCCGAAGGTCTCCTCGGTCCGGTGTCCGACCGCCGTCGCGGCCGGCTCGCTGACGGCGTCCACCGCACTGGCGTTCGCCTCGGTCGGTGGCCAAAACTACCGCAGCGCCCCCGGCGCCCGCCGGGGATCGTGTGCCAACGGTGCCCTCCGCGGCCGCCCCTGACGGACGGCCGGGCCGCCGCACCCCGGTGGGGCCGCTCCTCGGCGCGCAACGGCTGTCTGACGCGGCACTAAGCTGAAGCCGGCACGACCCGGATCAAGGGACCCTGTTGATGCGCGTCGGAATCATCGGACACGAAGGACTCTCGGAGATCTCCGAGATGCTCATCCGCGGCGAACTCTGGCGCCTGGTGACCGCCTACGGCGCCTACGAGCTGGTCGGGGTCGGATGCCTGGCGCCCGGGCCGGAGAGCTGGTTCGCCCGGGCGGTGCTGGACCACGGCGGCAGGATCGAGGCGATCGTCCCGGCCTCCGCCGCCCCCGCCGAGCCCGCCTGGCAGCGGCTGCTCGGCCGGGCCGCCGCGGTGCACCGGCTGGCCCCGGTCGGGTTCGGCGGGCTCGGCGACGACACCGGCCGCGCCCTGGTCGGCATGGTCGACGAGTTGATCGCGGTCTGGGACGGCCGACCGGACGGCGAGGCTGCCCGGGTGATCGAGGCCGCCCGGCGGGCCGGCCTGTTCGTCCAGGTGGTGTGGCCGGACGGCTGCGAGAGCCCCTGACCCGCCGCCGCGGCACCACCGGACCCGGCCGCCGTACCCCGGCTGCCACAATGGTGGTATGTCCACCACGCCCGCCGCCCCCGGCACCACCGCCCTCGACCCGGCCGTCGCGGCCCGCCTCAAGCGGACCGAGGACGGCCTGCTTCCCGCCGTCGCCCAGCAGTACGACACCGGTGAGGTGCTGATGCTCGGTTGGATGGACGACGAGGCACTGCACCGCACCCTCACCACCGGCCGCTGCACCTACTGGAGCCGCAGCCGCAGCGAGTACTGGGTCAAGGGCGACACCTCCGGCCACCTCCAGCACGTCAAGAGCGTCGCCCTGGACTGCGACGGCGACACCCTGCTGGTCAAGGTCGACCAGGTCGGCGCCGCCTGCCACACCGGCGAGCGGACCTGCTTCGACGCCGACGTGCTGCTGCCCGCTCGGTAACCTTCTCCCAGTCCCGCCCGCCCCAACTTCGAACGGTGCCGCACCCCATGGACCTTGAGGCCTTCCGCAAGCTCGCCGCAGACACCCGGGTCATCCCCGTCACCCGCCGGCTCCTCGCGGACGGCCTCACCCCGATCGGCGTGTACCGCAGCCTCGCCGCCGAACGGCCCGGCACCTTCCTGCTGGAGTCCGCCGAGCAGGGCCGCAGCTGGTCCCGGTACTCCTTCGTCGGCGTGCGCAGCGCCGCCACCCTGACCGTCGGCCCCGACGGCGACGCCCGCTGGCTCGGCACACCGCCCGTCGGCATCCCCACCACCGGCGACCCGCTGGAGGTGCTGCGCGCCGCGCTGGCCGCCCTGCACACCCCCCGGCCCGCCGACGACGGCCTGCCGCCGCTCACCGGCGGCCTGGTCGGCTACCTCGGCTACGACATCGTCCGCCGCCTGGAGAAGCTCCCCGACCTGACCCCGGACGACCTGGGGCTGCCCGAGCTGACCATGCTGCTCGCCACCGACCTGGCCGTGCTCGACCACGTCGACGGCAGCGTGGTGCTGATCGCCAACGCGGTCAACCACAACGACCTCGCCTCCGGCGTCGACGAGGCCCACGCGGACGCCCTCGCCCGGCTCGACGCGATGGAGGCCGACCTGCGCAAGCCGGTCGACCCGGGCCTCGCCACCTTCACCCCGACCGCCGCCGACGCCCACTCTCCGTTCGGCGGCGAGCCGTACCGCAAGGCGGTGGAGGAGGTGAAGGAGCGGATCCGGGCCGGCGAGGCGTTCCAGGTGGTCCCCTCGCAGCGGTTCGAGGCCCCCTGCCCGGCCAGCGCCCTGGACGTCTACCGGGTGCTGCGCACCACCAACCCCAGCCCGTACATGTACCTGTTCCGCTTCCCGGGTCCGGACGGCACCGCGGAGGGCGGCTTCGACGTGGTCGGCTCCAGCCCGGAGGCGCTGGTCAAGGTCACCGACGGCGAGGCGATGGTGCACCCGATCGCCGGCACCCGGCACCGCGGCGCCACCCCGCACGAGGACGCCGAGCTGGCCGCCGAGCTGCTCGCCGACCCCAAGGAGCGGGCCGAGCACCTGATGCTGGTCGACCTCGGGCGCAACGACCTCGGGCGGGTCTGCGAGCCGGGCAGCGTCGAGGTGGTCGACTTCATGGCGATCGAGCGCTACAGCCACGTGATGCACATCGTCTCCACCGTCACCGGCAAGGTCGCCGCCGGGCGGACCGCCTTCGACGTGCTCACCGCCTGCTTCCCCGCGGGCACCCTCTCCGGGGCGCCCAAGCCGCGGGCGATGCAGATCATCGAGGAGCTGGAGCCCACCCGCCGCGGCCTGTACGGCGGCTGCGTCGGCTACCTGGACTTCGCCGGTGACTCCGACACCGCGATCGCCATCCGCACCGCCCTGATCCGCGGCGGCACGGCCTTCGTCCAGGCCGGCGCGGGCGTGGTCGCCGATTCCGACCCGGCGAGCGAGGACGCCGAGTGCCGCAACAAGGCGGCCGCCGTCCTGCGCGCGGTCGCCACCGCCAACACCCTTCGCGCGCCCGTGTCGTGAGGACATCAGAGGACATACAGGGGTGTCGGGTCGGTGAGAGCGACTTCGTCAAGAAGCTGCGGCTGTACGCCCAGTGCGGCATCCCGGTCCATGCGGTGATCGACCCGCGGGAGGGCGTCTGCACGGTGCACTCGGCCCCGCAGCGGTCGGGGGTGTACCGCGAGACCGGGCGGGTGCCGTTCGGCGAGGACCTGACGGTCCCGCTCGAAGGCCGGGCGGTCGTGATCCGGACCGACGGCTTCCCGCGGGACCCCGCCTGAGGGGCACGGTGTCCGGGTCGGGGATAGTGGACGGGTGACCGAACAGACCGCTCCGCGCCCGACCGACCGCCGCAGCCTGTCCCTGATGCTGCTGCTGACCGCGCTCGGCGCCGTCCTGGTGCTCACCGCCGTCGGGCGGATCTGGGCGGAGGGGACGGTGACCGGGCTGGACGGCGGCCGGCTGGCGGTGAGCGCGACCGGCGCCACGCTGACCGGGCTGCCCGGGGGGCTGACGCTGGTGGCGCTGGCCGCCGCGGTGGCGGTGTTCGCGGTGCGCGGCCGGGCCCGTACGGCCGTCGGCGTGCTGACCGTGCTGGCCGGGCTCGGGGCGGCGGCGGGCGCCGTGCTCGGGGCCACCGACACGGCCGGGCTGCACACCGAGGCCGCCCGCAAGCTGGCGCTGGCCGATGCGCAGGCCCAGCAGATAACCCACTCCGGCTGGCCGTGGGTCGCGCTGGCCGGCGCGCTGCTGCTGGCGCTGGCGGGCCTGCTGACCGTCCGCTCGGGCCGGTCCTGGCCCGCCATGGGCGCGCGCTACGAGGCGCCCGTCCGCAAGGGCGCGGCCGCGCCCCGGGCCGCGGGCTCCCCGGCCGACCTGTGGAAGGCGCTGGACCGCGGCGAGGACCCGACCGGCTGAAACGCCCGGCGAGTGTGACGAGGGCTATCGGGCCCCCCTTTGGGGCTCGCCGTCAAGGCCCGGCACAATGGAACCCGTCAACCCGTCGAGCGCCACGCGGCGGCCCGGCCGGGACCCGAGGACTCAAGGAGCACCAGCAGATGTCGGCAGCAGCGCACGGCCACACTCCCGCCGCCTGGACCGGCGTGACCATCGCCTTCATCGGCTTCACCATCAGCGGTGTCGCGATGATCATCCCCAACGTCCTGCTCTTCTGGGCCGGTCTCGTGGTCGTCGTGGCCGCCGGCGTGGTCGGCAAGGCCATGTCGATGGCGGGCATGGGCAAGCAGCCCAGCCCGCACTTCGCTCCGGCCGAGCCGGCCGTCGAGCGGACCCCGGTCGCGGCCGCCTGACCCGGCCCCACCGCACGGCCGACCCGCACCGCCGGTCCGCCTGACCGGCACGGGAGTTCGAAGGACGGCGGGCCCGCCACGCCCGCCGTCCGGCCTCTGCCCGGGCGGCCCGCACGGGCGGCACAATCGCTTCCGTGAACGTTCCCGCCGCCCCGGCCCCGCAGGCATCCCCGCTCCGCAGGCTCGGCCGCCCGCTGGCCGCCCTCGTGACGGTCGGCCTGCCGACCGCGTACGTCGCCGCGGTCGACCCCAACGCCCCCGGCCACTACCCGGTCTGCCCGGTGCTGCGGGCCACCGGCTGGTGGTGCCCCGGCTGCGGCGGCCTGCGCTGCGTCCACGCGCTGACCAGGGGCGATCTCAATGCGGCCGGTCACGACAACCTGCTGGTGATGGTGCTGGCCGTGGTGCTGGCGGTGTTCTGGCTGCGCTGGGCCTGGGCCGCGCTGACCGGCGCGCCCGCCCCCCGGTTCTCCTTCGGGGCCCGGCAGGCCGTGCTGCTGGTGCTGCTGCTGGCGGTCTTCACCGTGGTGCGCAACCTCCCGATCGGGGCCGGACTGGCGCCGCTGCCGCTCTGAGCCGCCCGGCATCGGGGCGCAGTAGCAGGCGGCCGTAGTGCGGGACCGGCGCACGTCATGGGCGTGCACGCCGGGGGTGCGCGCCGGTACGAACGGGGTCCGCTCCGCGAGACGCGAGCTGGTCCGATGCACCTCGCGCCCCCCGCGCCCGATACCATCGAAGGACCGACGAGGGTGGACCGGCACAGGATCTTCACCGGTCCCAGGTGGCCCGCCCCCCGAGGTCAGACCGACTGCAAGACCCGGCAGGGCCCACCCTGTCGGCTCAGAGCCAGCAGAAAATGATGGGGGCGCTCGCGTGAGTGTGCTCGACGAGATCATCGACGGGGTCCGCGAGGACCTCGCCGAGCGACAGGCCCGGGTCTCCCTGGACGAGCTCAAGGAGCTCGCGGCCAAGGCACCCGACGCCAAGGACGGCGTCGCCGCCCTGAAGGGCGACGGGGTCCGGGTGATCTGCGAGGTCAAGCGCTCCAGCCCGTCGAAGGGCGCGCTGGCGGCCATCGCCGACCCGGCCGCCCTGGCCAAGGACTACGCCGCCGGCGGTGCCGCCGCGATCAGCGTGCTGACCGAGCAGCGCCGCTTCGGCGGCTCGCTCGCCGACCTCGACGCCGTGCGCGCCGCGGTCGACACCCCGGTCCTGCGCAAGGACTTCATCGTCACCGCCTACCAGCTCTGGGAGGCCCGTGCACACGGCGCCGACCTGGCGCTGCTGATCGTCGCCGCGCTCGAGCAGCCGGCCCTGGTCTCGCTCATCGAGCGGGCCGAGTCGATCGGCCTCACCCCGCTGGTCGAGGTGCACGACGAGGAGGAGATCGCCCGTGCGGTCGACGCCGGCGCACGGATCATCGGCGTCAACGCCCGCAACCTCAAGACCCTCGAGGTCGACCGGAACACCTTCGGCAACGTGGTGGACGCCATCCCGGCGCACATCGTGAAGGTGGCCGAGTCCGGCGTGCGCGGCCCGCACGACCTGATCTCCTACGCCAACCTCGGCGCGGACGCGGTCCTGGTCGGCGAGTCCCTGGTGACCGGCAAGGACCCGAAGGCGGCCGTGGCCGACCTGGTCGCGGCCGGCGCCCACCCGGCGCTGCGCAACAACGGGCGGGGCTGACCCGCACACCATGTCACTCGCCTCCCGTCTCGCCCCCGGCTGCCGCCCGCGCGGCTGCCGCGCGCCCGCACGCCGGGTGCTGGGCCGACGGGTGCGGTACGTGATCGGCTGCGAGCCCGGACAGGTGCCCGGTCGCCGATGGCGCAGGACGCACGGCTGACCCTCGGGTCGCCGATCGACGTCACCGCACGCCATCCCGTTCACCACGCACCTCAAGGACTTCGCATGTCCGAGAATTACCAGCCGGGTACCCAGGTCCCGGACGCCCGCGGCTACTTCGGCGCCTACGGCGGGCGTTTCATCCCCGAGGCCCTGGTCGCCGCGGTCGAGCAGGTCGCCGACGAGTACGAGAAGGCCAAGGCCGACCCGGCCTTCGCCGCCGAGCTCGAGGCGCTGCTCAAGGACTACACCGGGCGGCCCAGCCCGCTGACCGACGTGCGCCGCTTCTCCGCCGAGGCGGGCGGCGCCCGTGTCCTGCTCAAGCGCGAGGACCTCAACCACACCGGCTCGCACAAGATCAACAATGTGCTGGGCCAGGCCCTGCTGACCCGCCGGATGGGCAAGACCCGGATCATCGCCGAGACCGGCGCCGGGCAGCACGGCGTGGCCACCGCCACCGCCTGCGCGCTGTTCGGCTTCGACTGCACCATCTACATGGGCGAGGTCGACACCGAGCGGCAGGCGCTCAACGTGGCCCGGATGCGGATGCTCGGCGCCGAGGTCATCGCCGTGAAGTCCGGCAGCCGCACCCTCAAGGACGCCATCAACGAGGCGTTCCGGGACTGGGTCGCCAACGTCGACTCCACCCACTACCTGTTCGGCACCGTCGCGGGCCCGCACCCGTTCCCCATGATGGTCCGCGACTTCCACCGGGTGATCGGCATCGAGGCCCGCGAGCAGGTGCTGGAGCGCACCGGCCGGCTCCCCGACGCGGTCGTCGCCTGCGTCGGCGGCGGCTCCAACGCGATGGGCATCTTCCACGAGTTCATCCCGGACGCCGGGGTGCGCCTGATCGGCTGCGAGGCGGCCGGCGAGGGCGCCGAGACCCCGAAGCACGCGGCCACCCTGACCAAGGGCGACCCGGGCGTCCTGCACGGCTCGCGCACCTACGTCCTGCAGGACGAGGACGGCCAGACCATCGAGAGCCACTCCATCTCGGCGGGCCTGGACTACCCCGGCGTCGGCCCGGAGCACGCCTGGCTGAAGGACACCGGCCGGGCCGAGTACCGTCCGGTCACCGACGACGAGGCGATGCAGGCGCTGCGCCTGCTGTCCCGCACCGAGGGCATCATCCCGGCCATCGAGAGCGCCCACGCCCTGGCCGGCGCGCTGGTGCTCGGCCGCGAACTCGGCCCCGAGGCGACCATCCTGGTCAACCTCTCCGGCCGCGGCGACAAGGACATGCACACCGCCGCGAAGTACTTCGGCCTCTACGACGACAACGCCGCCGACGGGGGCAAGTGACCATGACGCAGACCAAGCTGAGCACCACCCTCGCCGCCGTCAAGGCCGAGGGCCGGGCCGCCCTGATCGGCTACCTGCCGGCCGGCTTCCCGACCGTGGACGGCGGCATCAAGGCGATCCACGCACTGGTCGAGGGCGGCTGCGACATCGTCGAGGTCGGCCTGCCGCACTCCGACCCGGTGCTGGACGGCCCGACCATCCAGACCGCCGACGACATCGCGCTGCGGGCCGGCGTGAAGATCAAGGACGTGCTGCGCACCGTCGCCGAGGTGGCCGCGCGCACCGACACCCCGGTGCTGGTGATGACCTACTGGAACCCGGTCGACCGCTACGGCGTGGCCCGGTTCGCCGCCGACCTGGCGGCGGCCGGGGGAGCGGGCTGCATCCTGCCCGACCTGCCGGTCGAGGAGTCCGACGAGTGGCGCAAGGCGGCCGGTGAGCTGGGTCTGGACACCGTCTTCGTGGTCGCGCCCAGCAGCAAGGACCAGCGGCTGGGCGAGGTCACCGCGGCCGGCTCCGGGTTCGTGTACGCCGCCGCGGTGATGGGCGTGACCGGCACCCGGGCGCAGGTCGGCAACCTCGCCGAGGACCTGGTCGCCCGGACCCGGGCCGCCACCGAGCTGCCGGTCTGCGTCGGCCTCGGGGTCTCGACCGCCGACCAGGCGGCCGAGGTGGCCCGCTTCGCCGACGGCGTGATCGTCGGCTCGGCCTTCGTCCAGCGGCTGCTGGACGCGGACGGCGACGAGCAGGCCGGCCTGACGGCGGTCCGTGCGCTGGCCGCCGACCTGGCGGCGGGCGTCCGCCGCGGCTGACCGGTAGCACCCGTAGCTCCAGCACCACCCGTACCACCCGTACCACCCGTACGGCCTCGACGGCCCGGCGGTCCGTGCCCCGCGCGCGGACCACCGGGCCGTTCTCGTTTTCCGGGATGCTCCTAGAACTTCCCTATCCGTCCCCGACCCGATGGTAGTTTTGGGAGTGATGGAACAGTCCGAAGGGTGGCCCGATGCCGCAGCAGCTCTACTCGGTGGAACAGGTGGCCGGCCTGCTGGGCCTGCATGTGCGGACCGTGCGGGGCTACGTCCGCGACGGCCGGCTCCAGGCGGTCCGGATCGGCAAGCAGTACCGGATCGCGCGGGAGGACCTGGAGGCCTTCACCGGCCGGCCGCTCCCCGCGCCGGAGCCCGGGCGGCCCGCCCGCCGCAGCGAGGTGACCGCCGTCCTGCGGATCGAGGCGATCGACGTGGCGGCCGTGCAGCGGCTGAGCATGCTGCTCACCGCCTCGCTCGGCGGCCGACCGGCGGGCGGCGAGCCGGTGCGGGTCGAGACCGTCCACGATGCGGAACGCGCCGAGGCGAAGATCATCGTGATCGGAGGGGTGGCGGACACCGCCGAACTCCTGCGCCTGGTCGCCCTGCTGACGGACCAGCCGGACTGACGGACCGCCAAGGACTGCCAAGGACCGCCAAGGGCCACCAAGGACCGCCCTGACCGCCCGGACCGGTGTGCCCGGCCCCGACCGAGAAGAGGACCGACCCGATGCCCGAGACCCTGCAAGAGCTGCACGGCACGCCCGTCCTGCTGTGCGCGCCCGACGGACCGCCGCTGGCGGGTGAGCAGGACGCCCTCGACCTGATCGGTGAAGCGTTCGGGCTGGGCGCCCACTGGGTGGCCGTCCCGGCCGGGCGGCTGCCCGACGACTTCTTCTGGCTGCGCACCGGGCTGGCCGGCCGGATCGTCCAGAAGTTCGCCACCTACCGTCTGGGGTTCGCCGTGCTCGGGGACGTCTCGCGGCACACCGCCACCGGCACCGCGCTGGCCGACTTCGTCCGCGAGTGCAACGGGGGCCGCCAGGTCTGGTTCCTCGCGGACGCCGCGGGGCTCGCCGACCGGCTCGCGCCGCCGGCCCGCTGACGCCCCGGCAAGCCGAACGGGTGAACAGCGGAGCCGACACGCATCGGCCGGGGTTGACCGGCGTTGAGCGGAGGGACGTGTCCACGGTGCCTGCCGGCCTCCACGGTTCGTGCAGTGCCCGAACGATCCAGTCCCCGCGGAAGGACCGCCCGTGCCCTGTCTCCAGCGCTCCGTGCTGCTCCGCGCCGCTGCCGCCGCCCTGGCGCTGAGCGCCTGCGTGGGGGTGGACGCGGCGGTGGGACACGCGCTCGCCCGCAGCGGCGAGGAGCGGGCCAGGCAGGACGCGTACCTGTGCGGGGAGGCGGCCCGGCTGGCCGCCGAGGTGCGGGCCGACCGCTCCCTCCCGGGCGGTCGGCGGCCGCTGGAGGAACTCACCCGGCAGAGCCGCTGCGCCACCCGAAAGCCTTAAGTCGAATCGGACATATGACCGCCTAACCTCCCTCATTCGGCTTAATTCGTGAAACTGGAGGAACTCCCCCTTTTCCCCTACGGTTCATCAGGCAGGACGCCGTGCCCGCCGGGTGGCGGGTGCGATCGTAGGAGGGGGCCCGTGATGGCCAGTCAGCAGATCGCCGGGCCGAGCGCGGCCGGGCGCCTGCGCCGGGCGGTGGACGGCCCGGCGGCCGAGTGGTTCGGCCTGGTGGTCCGGCTCGCCCTCGCCGTGGTCTGGGGCTGGGCCGGGCTGGCGAAGATCTCCGACCCGGCCGAGGCGGCCCAGGCCGTCCGGGCCTACGAGGTCCTCCCCGAATCGCTGGTCAAGCCGATCGGCTACGGCCTGCCCTTCCTGGAGCTGGCCCTCGCGCTGCTGCTGCTGATCGGTCTCGGCACCCGGATCGTCGCCGTGATCTCCGCCCTGCTGCTGCTCGCCTTCATCAGCGGGATCGCCTCCGCCTGGGCGCGCGGCATCTCCATCGACTGCGGCTGCTTCGGCGGCGGCGGCACGGTGGACGCCTCGAAGACCGAGTACCTCCAGGAGATCCTGCGGGACTCCGGCTTCCTGCTGCTGGCCGCGTGGCTGATCTACCGGCCGCGGACGAAGCTCTCGGCCGACGCCTGGCTCGCCGCCTAGGCCCCGCGCCCTCCCCCACCCCCGGTGACCGATCGATCCCCCCTTTGGAACATGGACACAGCACCCATGAGTGAGAAGAACCGCGAAGGCAAGCGGAACGCCCGCGACCGGATGATCGAGGCGCGCGCCGCCGAGGAGGCGCGCGACAGGCGCAAGAAGAAACTGGTGGTGGGCGGTGCGGTCCTGGCCGTGATCGCCGTCGCCGTGGTGATCGGCGTGGTGGTGCAGAACCAGCGCTCCAAGCCGGAGACCCCGGTCGCCGCCCCCGCCGGCGCGATCGGCGACAAGAGCCTGGTGGTCCCGGCCGGCCCGGCCGACGCGCCCTCGGTGCTCACCGTGTACGAGGACCCGCGCTGCCCGGCCTGCGGCTCCTTCGAGCGCCAGTTCTCGCCCACCATCGACCAGCTCGAGGACCAGGGCAAGCTGTACGTCAACTACCACGTGGTGTCCTTCATCGACCGCTCGCTCGGCGGCAGCGGCTCCAAGTACGGCGCCAACGCGCTGGCCTGCGCCCAGGACGCCGGTCACTTCCGGGACTACCACGACGTGCTGTACCGCAACCAGCCGGACGAGACCAGCGACGCCTTCGGTGACAAGGCCACCCTGATCGAGCTCTCCAAGCAGGTCCCCGGCCTGGACACGCCGACCTTCGAGGCCTGCGTCAACGACAACAAGTACGGCGGCTGGGTGTCCGCGGTGCAGCAGGACTTCGACAAGTCCAGCTACAAGTCCACCCCGACCGTCCTGCTCAACGGCACCCCGGTCTACCCGAAGAAGGGTGACGAGCAGATCAGCCCGGAGAACCTGGTGAAGTGGGTCGACCAGGCCAACCAGGGCAAGACGCTCGGCACCACCGGCTCGGGCGGCCAGAGCCCCGCACCGACCAGCACCGCGGCCGAGAGCAACACCCCGCCCTCGCCCTGACCGCCGGGCCGTCCGCCGCCGCGCCGTCCGCCGCCGCACCCGGTGCCCCGGGTGCGGCGGCCCGCTGTTTGGCCAAGCTGTGACCGGCAGCGGTGCCGGAGTGGCGGGTGCGACACGGTAGCGTCGACCCTGTCATGGATATCGCTTACATTCCGAGCCCGTCGCGGGGCGTCCTGTACCTGGGACCGGTCCCGCTGCGCGCCTACGCGTTCTGCATCATCATCGGTGTCGTCGTGGCCGTGTGGCTCGGCAGCAAGCGCTGGGTCGCCCGCGGTGGCGGCAAGCACACCGTCGGCGACATCGCGGTCTGGGCGGTGCCGTTCGGCCTGGTCGGCGGCCGGCTCTACCACGTGATCACCGACAACCAGCTGTACTTCGGCGACGGCAAGAACCCGTGGAACGCCTTCAAGATCTGGGAGGGCGGCCTCGGGATCTGGGGCGCCATCGCGCTCGGCGCGGTCGGCGCCTGGATCGGCTGCCGCCGCCGGGGCGTGCCGCTGCCCGCGTACGCCGACGCCATCGCTCCCGGCATCGCGCTGGCCCAGGCCTGCGGCCGCTGGGGCAACTGGTTCAACCAGGAGCTGTACGGCAAGCCGACCACGCTGCCGTGGGGCCTGGAGATCGACAAGACGCTGCCGGACGGCACCGTCGTCACCGGCACCTACCACCCGACCTTCCTCTACGAGTCGCTGTGGTGTGTGGGCGTCGCCCTGCTGGTGATCTGGGCCGACCGCCGGTTCACCCTCGGCCACGGCCGGGCCTTCGCGCTGTACGTCGCCGCCTACACGGTGGGCCGCTTCTGGATCGAGTACCTGCGGATCGACGAGGCCCACCACATCCTGGGCCTGCGGCTGAACGACTGGACCTCGATCCTGGTCTTCGCCGGGGCCGTCGCCTACCTGGTGATCGTCGGCAAGAAGCGCCCGGGCCGCGAGGCACCGGACTCCATCGACCCGGCCGCCCGGGCCGAGGCCGAGAGCGCCGGGGCGGCCCCCGAGCCGGCGCCCGCCGGGTCCGAGGACTCCGACGGGCCCGCCGGAACGCCCGGGGACACCCCCGCGGACGCCGCGCACAAGCCCGGGAAGAGCTCCGACCACCCCTCCTGACCAGCCGTTCCACCTCTCCCGGCCGTCTGCACCCACCGTGGCGCAGGCGGCCGAAGGCGTGTTCGGACAGCCTTACTTTGCTGGAAACTTGCAGGTCAGATGGCTAACGTCGAGTCACGAGAGCCCTGCGGGCAGCCCGGCTCACGGCGCTTCGGCGTACCCGGCTGCGGTTGCCGGGGGAGGGAAGCTCGCCAGAAGGCCGAGGACAGCATGAGCGTGACCGTCACCGAACCCGCCGTCGAGGGACACCCGCGGATACCCCAGGAGGGTCACCACCGCGACGTCAACGGCGGCTGGCTGCGACCCGCCGTGTTCGGCGCGATGGACGGGCTGGTCTCCAACCTGGCCCTGATGACCGGGGTGGTCGGCGGTGACGTGGGCCGCAGTGCCGTGATCATCACCGGGCTGGCCGGGCTCGCGGCCGGCGCCTGCTCGATGGCGGCGGGGGAGTACACCTCGGTCGCCTCCCAGCGGGAGCTGGTCGAGGCCGAGATCGAGGCCGAGCGCCTGGAGCTGCGCCGCAACCCCAAGGGCGAGCTGGCCGAACTCGCCCAGCTGTACGTGGCCAAGGGGGTGGAGCCGGAGCTGGCCCTCGAGGTCGCGCGGCAGCTGTCGGTGGACCCGGAGCGGACCCTCGCCGTGCACGCCCGCGAGGAGCTCGGCATCGACCCGGAGGACCTGCCGTCGCCGGTGGTGGCCGCCGCCTCCTCGTTCGCCTGCTTCGCGGTGGGCGCGCTGCTGCCGCTGCTGCCGTACCTGCTGGGCGCCCACGCGCTGTGGCCGGCCCTGGCCGTCGCGGCGGTCGGGCTGTTCCTGTGCGGCGCGGTGGTCGCCCGGGTGACCGCCCGCAGCTGGTGGTTCAGCGGACTGCGCCAGTTGGTCCTGGGCGGCGCCGCCGCCGGGGTGACCTTCCTGCTGGGCCACCTGATCGGCGGCCACCTGGGGTGATGCCGCCCGTCCGCGGCTGTGCGATGACACATGAGGTTGCATGGGTATGCCGGATGATGCGTGATGTTCCGCACATGGGTACCGGCTTTCGCCTGGCCTAGTCTCGGCCGCAGGCGTAGCCGCCCGAGGAATCCCATCCCGCCGACCACCTGGCGGGATGGATTCGCAGGCGGGCGTGGAGCGGCCGTGTGGCCGGCGCATTTCGGCCCTGTTTCGCTCCGGGGCGCGCCGGGCACACTGGTGGCAACGCGCGCACCGGAGCCTGACTCCCCAGCCCCGGGCCGCCCCCCGGAAACGGCGCCTGACCTGCGGATTATGTCCGCGATGTGGACGCAATATTCCACTTCTCGGGATATCCGGCATCATGTAACCTGCACGAAATCGCATCAGGGCCAACGTCGTCCCTATTGCTCAGCTTCTTGCCAATGACGACGACGGGAGAGCCGATGCTGTCTGCATCCACGCACTCCGCCAACGAGCCCCAGCAGGCCGCCGCCCGGCCCTACGCGCTCGTTCCGGATGCGCGACCTGTAGCTCAGGGCCTGTACGACCCTCGCAACGAGCGTGACGCCTGCGGCGTCGGCTTCGTCGCCACGCTGACCGGCATCGCCGACCACACCGTCGTCGAGCAGGCGCTGACCGTGCTGCGCAACCTGGAGCACCGCGGTGCGACCGGCTCCGAGCCGGACTCCGGCGACGGCGCCGGAATCCTGACCCAGATCCCGGACGCCTTCCTGCGCTCCAAGGTCGGCTTCGAGCTGCCGGCCGCCGGCTCCTACGCCGTCGGCATCGCCTTCCTCCCGCAGGAGGAGGTCGCCGCCGACCTCGCCGTCGCGCAGATCGAGGAGATCGCCGCCGCCGAGGGCGCCACCGTGCTCGGCTGGCGCGACGTCCCCGTCACCCCCGACCTGCTCGGAGCCACCGCCCGCTCGGTGATGCCGCGCTTCCGGCAGCTGTTCGTCAGCCACGGCGAGAAGTCCGGCATCGCGCTGGACCGGGTCGCCTTCGTGGTCCGCAAGCGCGCCGAGCGCGAGGCCGGGGTGTACTTCCCCTCGCTCTCCGCCCGGACCATCGTCTACAAGGGCATGCTGACCACCGGCCAGCTGGAGCCCTTCTTCCCCGACCTGTCGGACCGGCTCTACGCCTCCGCGCTCGGCCTGGTGCACTCGCGCTTCTCCACCAACACCTTCCCGAGCTGGCCGCTGGCCCACCCGTACCGCTTCGTCGCGCACAACGGCGAGATCAACACGGTCAAGGGCAACCGGAACTGGATGACCGCCCGGGAGTCCCAGCTCGCCACCGACCTGATCGACGGCGACCTCAGCCGGATCTTCCCGATCTGCACCCCGGACCACTCCGACTCGGCCTCCTTCGACGAGGTCCTGGAGCTGCTCCACCTCGGCGGCCGGTCGCTGCCGCACGCGGTGCTGATGATGATCCCGGAGGCGTGGGAGAACCACGCCACCATGGAACCGGCCCGCCGCGCGTTCTACCAGTACCACTCCAACCTGATGGAGCCCTGGGACGGACCGGCCTGCGTCACCTTCACCGACGGCACCCGGATCGGTGCCGTGCTGGACCGCAACGGCCTGCGCCCGGCCCGGTACTGGGTCACCGAGGACGGCCTGGTGGTGCTCTCCTCCGAGGTCGGCGTGCTCGACCTGGACCAGGAGACGATCGTCAAGAAGGGCCGGCTGCAGCCCGGCAAGATGTTCCTGATCGACACCGCCGAGCACCGCATCGTCGAGGACGAGGAGCTCAAGGCCGGGCTCGCCGCCGAGCACCCGTACGAGGAGTGGGTGGCCGGCGGGCAGATCCAGCTGGCCAAGCTCCCCGAGCGGGAGCACATCCACCACACCCACGCCTCGGTCACCCGCCGTCAGCAGACCTTCGGGTACACCGAGGAGGAGCTGCGGGTCATCCTCGCGCCGATGGCGCGCACCGGTGGCGAGGCGCTCGGCTCGATGGGCACCGACTCGCCGATCGCGGCGCTGTCCGAGAAGCCGCGGCTGCTCTTCGACTACTTCGTGCAGCTGTTCGCGCAGGTCACCAACCCGCCGCTGGACGCCATCCGCGAGGAGCTCGTCACCTCGCTGCTGAGCAACCTCGGCCCCGAGGGCAACCTGCTGGACGCCAAGCCCTCGCACTGCCGCTCGGTCGGCATCACCTTCCCGGTGATCGACAACGACGAGCTGGCCAAGCTGATCCACATCAACGTGGACGGCGACCAGCCCGGCCTCAAGGCCGTCACCCTGTCGGGCCTGTACAAGGTCTCCAGTGGCGGCGCCGGCCTGGCCGCCCGCCTGCTGGAGATCGCGGCCGAGGCCGACGCGGCGATCGCCGACGGCGCCCGCATCGTGGTCCTCTCCGACCGCCATTCGGACGCCGAGCACGCGCCGATCCCCTCGCTGCTGCTCACCTCCGCGGTCCACCACCACCTGATCCGCACCAAGCAGCGCACCCAGGTGTCGCTGATCGTCGAGGCCGGTGACGTCCGCGAGGTGCACCACGTGGCGCTGCTGGTCGGCTACGGCGCCGGCGCGGTCAACCCCTACCTGGCGATGGAGTCGGTCGAGGACCTGGTCGCGCAGGGCGTCTTCATCGAGGGCGTCGAGCCGGCCAAGGCCATCAAGAACCTGATCAAGGCGCTCGGCAAGGGCGTGCTGAAGGTGATGTCCAAGATGGGCATCTCCACCGTGGCCTCCTACCGCGGCGCTCAGGTCTTCGAGGCGATCGGCCTGTCCCAGGAGCTGGTCGACGGCTACTTCTCCGGCACCACCACCAAGCTCGGCGGCATCGGCCTGGACGAGCTCGCCAAGGAGGTCGCCGCCCGGCACGCCAAGGCGTACCCGGCCTCCGGCATCCCGGCCGCGCACCGCGCGCTGGAGATCGGCGGCGAGTACCAGTGGCGCCGTGAGGGCGAGCCGCACCTGTTCGACCCGGACACGGTCTTCCGGCTGCAGCACTCCACCCGCTCGCGCCGCTACGACATCTTCAAGCAGTACACCGAGCGGGTGAACGAGCAGTCCGAGCGGCTGATGACGCTGCGCGGCCTGTTCAAGCTGGACGGCAAGGGCCGGGCGCCGATCGCGATCGACGAGGTCGAGCCGGTCTCCGAGATCGTCAAGCGGTTCTCCACCGGCGCGATGTCCTACGGCTCCATCTCGATGGAGGCGCACGAGACGCTGGCCATCGCGATGAACCGGCTCGGCGGCAAGTCCAACACCGGTGAGGGCGGCGAGGACCCGGAGCGCCTGTACGACCCGGAGCGCCGCTCGGCGATCAAGCAGGTCGCCTCCGGCCGGTTCGGCGTCACCTCCGAGTACCTGGTCAACGCGGACGACATCCAGATCAAGATGGCGCAGGGCGCCAAGCCCGGTGAGGGCGGCCAGCTGCCCGGCCACAAGGTCTACCCGTGGGTCGCCAGGACCCGGCACTCGACCCCGGGCGTCGGTCTGATCTCCCCGCCGCCGCACCACGACATCTACTCCATCGAGGATCTCGCCCAGCTGATCCACGACCTGAAGAACGCCAACCCGGCGGCCCGCATCCACGTGAAGCTGGTCTCCGAGGTCGGCGTCGGCACGGTCGCGGCGGGCGTCTCCAAGGCGCACGCGGACGTGGTGCTGGTCTCCGGCCACGACGGCGGCACCGGCGCCTCCCCGCTCACCTCGCTCAAGCACGCGGGCGGCCCCTGGGAGCTCGGCCTCGCCGAGACCCAGCAGACCCTGCTGCTGAACGGGCTGCGCGACCGGATCGTGGTGCAGACCGACGGCCAGCTGAAGACCGGCCGGGACGTGGTGATCGCCGCGCTGCTCGGCGCCGAGGAGTTCGGCTTCGCGACCGCCCCGCTGGTGGTCTCCGGCTGCATCATGATGCGCGTCTGCCACCTGGACACCTGCCCGGTCGGCGTCGCCACCCAGAACCCGGTGCTGCGCGAGCGCTTCTCCGGCAAGCCCGAGTTCGTGGTGAACTTCTTCGAGTTCATCGCGGAGGAGGTCCGCGAGATCCTCGCCGAGCTGGGCTTCCGCTCGATCGAGGAGGCGGTCGGCCACGCCGAGCACATCGACGCCGCCGACGCGATCACCCACTGGAAGGCCGCCGGCCTCGACCTGGCGCCGCTGTTCCACGTGCCCGAGCTCCCCGAGGGCGCGGCCCTGCACAACACCACCGTGCAGGACCACGCGCTCGACAAGGCGCTCGACAACCAGCTGATCGAGCTGGCCGAGGACGCCCTGGTGCGCGGCGACGCCGTCCGCATCCAGCTGCCGATCCGCAACGTCAACCGCACGGTCGGCACCATGCTCGGCCACGAGGTGACCAAGCGGTACCGCGGCGAGGGCCTGCCCGAGGGCACCATCGACGTCACCTTCACCGGCTCGGCCGGCCAGTCCTTCGGCGCCTTCGTGCCGCGCGGCATCACGCTGCGCCTCGAGGGCGACGCCAACGACTACGTCGGCAAGGGCCTGTCCGGCGGCGTGCTGATCGTCCGCCCGGCCCGCGAGGCGGCGGCCATCGGCGCCGACGCGCAGAGCCACGTGATCGCCGGCAACACCATCGGCTACGGCGCCACCAGCGGCCGGATCCACCTGCGCGGCAAGGCCGGCGAGCGGTTCGCCGTCCGCAACTCCGGGGCCACCCTGGTGGTCGAGGGCGTGGGCGACCACGGCCTGGAGTACATGACCGGCGGCAGGGTCGTGGTCCTGGGCGAGACCGGACGTAACCTGGCAGCGGGCATGTCCGGCGGTATCGCCTACGTCCTGGACCTGCGCCCGGCCAACGTCAACGAGGGCATGGTGGGCATCGAGGCCCCCACCGCCGACGACCGGGAGTGGCTGCGCGAGACCGTGCAGCAGCACTACGAGGAGACCGGCTCCACCGTCGCCGCCGAGCTCCTGGCCGACTGGGGCGGCGGCGTCAGCCGCTTCTCCAAGATCATGCCGACCGACTACAAGGCAGTGCTCGCCGCCAAGGACGCCGCTGAGCGCGACGGACTCTCCGAGTCCGAGACCACTCGCAAGATGATGGAGGCGGCACATGGCTGACCCCAAGGGCTTCCTGACCACGCCCAAGCAGCTGGCCGAGCGCCGTCCGGTGGACGTGCGCCTGCGGGACTGGAACGAGGTCTACGTCGAGCGCAGCCTGCTGCCGATCATCACCGAGCAGGCCGGCCGCTGCATGGACTGCGGCATCCCGTTCTGCCACAACGGCTGCCCGCTCGGGAACCTCATCCCCGAGTGGAACGACCTCGCCTACCGGGACGACTGGACCGGCGCGATCGAGCGGCTGCACGCGACCAACAACTTCCCGGAGTTCACCGGCCGCCTGTGCCCGGCTCCCTGCGAGTCGGCCTGCGTGCTGGGGATCAACCAGGACGCGGTGACCATCAAGAACGTCGAGGTCACCATCATCGACAAGGCCTGGGACCGCGGCGGCGTGGCCGCCCAGGTCCCGGAGCGGCTGTCCGGCAAGACGGTCGCCGTCGTTGGCTCCGGTCCGGCCGGCCTCGCCGCCGCCCAGCAGCTCACCCGGGCCGGGCACACCGTGGTGGTGTACGAGCGCGCCGACCGCATCGGCGGCCTGCTGCGCTACGGCATCCCCGAGTTCAAGATGGAGAAGCGCCACATCAACCGCCGCATCGAGCAGATGCGCGCGGAGGGCACCCGGTTCCGTACCGGCGTGCACGTGGGCGAGGACATCACCGGCCAGCAGCTGCGCGAGCGCTTCGACGCCGTGGTGCTGGCGGCCGGCGCCACCACCGCCCGCGATCTGCCGGTGCCCGGCCGGGAGTTCAAGGGCATCCACCAGGCGATGGAGTACCTGCCGCTGGCCAACAAGGTGCAGGAGGGCGACTTCGTCGAGCCGCCGATCAGCGCCAAGGGCAAGCACGTGGTCGTCATCGGCGGCGGCGACACCGGCGCGGACTGCGTCGGCACCGCCCACCGCCAGGGCGCGGCCTCGGTCACCCAGCTGGAGATCATGCCGCGTCCCGCCGAGGAGCGGCCCGGCCACCAGCCCTGGCCGACCATGCCGATGACCTACAAGGTCACCTCCGCGCACGAGGAGGGCGGCGAGCGGATCTACTCCGTCAACACCACCCACTTCACCGGCGACGAGGACGGCAACGTCCAGGAGCTGCACCTGGTCGAGGTGGAGTTCAAGGACGGCCGGTTCGAGCCGGTGCCGGGCAGCGAGCGGGTGCTCCCCGCCCAGCTGGTCACCCTGGCCATGGGCTTCACCGGCACCGACGTCAAGAACGGCCTGGTCGAGCAGCTGGGCGTCGAGCTCGACGCCCGGGGTAACATTGCCCGGGACGGGAAGTTCGGGACCAATGTGAACGGTGTCTACGTGTGCGGTGACGCCGGCCGCGGCCAGTCCCTGATCGTCTGGGCCATCGCCGAGGGCCGCTCCGCCGCTGCCGCGGTGGACAGGTTCCTGGGTGGCAAGACCCCGCTTCCCGCTCCGATCCGCCCGACCGACCGTCCGCTGACGGTCTGACGGCACCCCTACCCTCAACCCGATCCGCCGGGTGCCCCCTCGGGCCCGGCTGCAGTACCCGTGACCCGTCAGAGCCGCCGGGCCGGTATGCGGCGCCTGCCCATTCCCCGACCAGGTATGGGGCAGGCGCCGTTCTGCTGCCCGCGCCGTTCCGCTGCCCGCAGGCCGCTCGCGGTCAAGAAGTTGATTTTTCGTCCATTCCTGGTCCTGTGGCGCTCCCAGGTGAAAGGATGCCGCAGGTGAAGAACGCGGGTTCGACCGGTGGAGGTGGTCCGGGATGAGCGGCCAGCAGGCGGGCAGCGGGACGACCGCACGGCGCATGGTGCTCGGCTCCCGGCTGCGCAGGCTCCGCGAGGCCAGCGGCGTCACCCGGGAACAGGCCGGCTACTCGATCCGCGCCTCCGAGTCGAAGATCAGCCGGATGGAGCTCGGCCGGGTCGGCTTCAAGGCCCGCGACGTCGCCGACCTGCTCACCCTCTACGGCGTCCACGAGGACGACAGCCGCGCCGCCGTCCTCGGACTGCTCCAGGAGGCCAACGCCCCCGCCTGGTGGCAGTCCTACGGCGACGCGGTACCCGGCTGGTTCCAGGCCTACCTCGGGCTCGAGGAGGCCGCCTGCACCATCGGCAGCTACGAACTCCAGTTCGTCCCCGGCCTGCTGCAGACCGAGGAGTACGCCCGCGCCGTCATCCGGCTCGGCAACCCGGCCACCCCCGCCGCCGAGATCGACCGGCGGGTCGCCGTGCGGCTGCGCCGCCAGCGGCTGCTGGAGACCCGGCCCGCCGCCGAACTGCTGATCATCGTGGACGAGGCCGCCCTGCGCCGCCCCTGCGGCGGACCCGAGGTGATGCGCCGGCAGCTGCACCGCCTGGTCGAACTCGCCGCCCACCCCCACCTCACCCTCCAGGTGATGCCGCTCGGCGGCGGCGGGCTGGCCGCCGAGAGCGGCTCGTTCACCGTACTGAGCTTCCCCGAGCGGGACCTGCCGGACCTGGTCTACCTGGAACAGTTCACCGGCGCCCTCTACCTGGACCGCCCCGCCGAGGTCGCCGAGTACGCCGCGGCGCTGGAGCGGCTGCGCGCCGAGAGCCTCACCCCGGAGCGGACGGCGGCCCTGCTGCACACCATCCTCCAGGAGGACTGACCCCCAAGACGACTGACACATCAGTACGATGATGTCTCGTCAGTTGGACCCGGGATCCCCGGGTGCCCAGTGAAGGGGAGCGGATGTCCTACATCGAGGAACTGTCGCTGCAGTACATCGACGGCCAGTGGCGAGCCGGCAGCGGCTCCTGGGACATCGTCGACCTCAACCCGTACACCGGCGAGAAGCTGGCCGCCATCACGGTCGCCACCGTCGAGGAGGTCGACCAGGCCTACCGCGCCGCCGAACGGGTCCAGAAGGACTGGGGGAAGCTCAACCCCTACACCCGGCGGCTGGTCTTCGAACGCGCCCTGCGGATCATGGAGGACCGCGAGCAGGAGATCACCGAGACGATCATCGCCGAACTCGGCGGCACCCGGCTCAAGGCCGGCTTCGAACTCTCCCTCTGCCGCGACATGCTGCGCGAGGCCATGCAGCTCTCGCTGCGCGCCGAAGGCCGGATCCTGCCCTCCCCGGTGGACGGCAAGGAGAACCGCCTCTACCGGCTGCCGGTCGGCGTGGTTGGCGTGATCAGCCCGTTCAACTTCCCGCTCTTCCTCTCCCTCAAGGCCGTCGCCCCGGCGCTCGCCCTCGGCAACGGCGTCGTCCTCAAGCCGCACCAGGACGCCCCGATCACCGGCGGCACCCTGATCGCCAAGATCTTCGAGGAGGCCGGGCTCCCCGCGGGCCTGCTCAACGTCCTGCTCACCGACATCGCCGAGATAGGCGACGCCTTCCTCGAGCACCCGGTGCCCAAGGTGATCGCCTTCACCGGCTCCGACAAGGTCGGCCGCCACGTCGCCCAGGTCGCCGCCGGCCACTTCAAGCGCACCGTCCTCGAACTCGGCGGCAACAGCGCCCTGATCGTGCTCGACGACGCCGACCTCGACTACGCCGTCGACGCCGCCGTGTTCAGCCGCTTCGCCCACCAGGGCCAGGTCTGCATGGCCGCCAACCGGGTGCTGGTCGACCGCAGCGTCGCCGAGGAGTTCACCGCCAAGTTCGTTGCCAAGATCGCCACCCTCAAGGTCGGCGACCCGCTCGACCCGGCCACCCAGATCGGTCCGCTGATCAACTCCGCCCAGGCCGACTCGGTCACCGCCCAGGTCGACCACGCCGTCGGCCAGGGCGCCACCGTCCTGCTGCGCGGCGCCACCGTCGGCACCCTGATGGACCCCGTCGTCCTCACCGACGTCCCCGCCGACGCGCCCATCCTGCACCAGGAACTCTTCGGCCCGGTCGTGGTCGTGCTCCCCTTCGACGGCGAGGACGAGGCCGTCCGGATCGCCAACGACACCCCGTTCGGCCTCAGCGGCGCCGTCCACACCGGCAGCGTCGAGCGCGGCGTCAAGCTCGCCCAGCGGATCGAGACCGGCATGATCCACATCAACGACGGCACCATCCACGACGAGCCGATCGTCCCCTTCGGCGGCGAGAAGAGCTCCGGCGTCGGCCGCCTCAACGGCGACGCCACCGTGGAGGCCTTCACCACCCTCAAGTGGATCTCCATCCAGCACGAGCGCAGCCGCTTCCCCTTCTAGGCGCTACCGGCTCACCGGGGCGGCCCGAAACCGGGCCGCCCCGGCGCCCCTACCCGCCCGCCGCCACCAGCGACTCCGCGACCGCCGTCCGCAGGTACAGCACCGTCCGCCCGGTCCGGTGGCGCGCCACCAGACCCGCCCCGCGCAGCGCCGTCAGATGGTGCGACACGTTCGGCGCCGACAGACCCGTACGCTCCGCCAGCTCCGACGTCGACACCGGCGCCGCCAACTCCGCCAGCAGCAGCGCCCGCGCCCGCCCCAGCACCGCCGCCAGACCACCCGGGACCGCCACCGGCCGCTCCCACAGCGTCGCCACCCCGCGCGGCGCGTACACCAGACCCGGCTGCAACGGCGGATTCGACTGCGAATACACCCCCGGCCAGGCGAACACCGACGGCACCAGCACCAGCCCCCGGCCCCCCTCCAGCACCCGCTCCGCCGCGAACCACCGGTGCGCCACCCGCAACGTCCCCGACGCCCACGACACCCGCGGATGCAGATCCTCGAACAGCGCCGCCGGCCCGCCCACCGACATCTGCCGCGCCCGCCGCAGCACCTCACCCTCCACCAGCCGGACGATCCGCGGCCAGTGCGGCTCCAACGCCGCAGCCCAGTACGCCCGCACCTCCCCGGCCAGCCGCGCCAGCCCCGCCACCGGATCCGCCCGCAACCCCGCCACCAGCGGCGGCAACCGGCCCTCGATCCGCCCCAGGTCCACCCGCACCTGCGCCGGCTCCGTCGCCACCAGGTGCGCCAACTCCTCCTCCAACGTCGGGGCGAGACCCACCGGCACCGGCGTCAGGAAATCCGGCGTGTACACCGTCGGCACCGGCACCAACTGCTCCAGCAGCCCGAACCCCACCCCCGCCAGCGCCTCCCGGGCCTGCCGCACCCACGGCAGGTGCACCGCGTGCGCGCCCGGCTCCTTCAACACCTGCACGCTGTTCACCACCTCCCACAGCGGCGAGGACGCGAACCGGGTCAGCGCCACGTCCTGCGCCGAGAACTCCAGCGTCAGCATCCACCCCTCCCAGGACTCCACCGAGGATTCCACCAGAACGAAATCTCTGGGCCCCGCCCGCCCGGCGCCCGACGATCGACAGCATGACCAGCGCGACCCTCGACACCCCGCCCCGCACCCGCCGGCCCAAGGCCGCACGGCAGCGTAACCTCCTCGGCGCCCACCTCGTCGACAGCCTCGGCAGCGGACTCCTGCTCGCCTTCACCGTCGTCTACTTCGCCCGCACCACCACCCTCGGCCTGCCCGCCATCGGCGCCGCCATCAGCCTCGCCCGGCTGCTCGCCCTGCCCGTCGCCCTGCTGACCGGCCCGGTCATCGACCGCTACGGCGCCCGCCGGGTCGCCGCCGCCGCCAACCTGCTCTCCGCCCTCGCCCACACCGGCTTCCTCGCCGCCCACCAGACCTGGCAGATCATCACCGTCGTCCTGCTCGCCCAGGCCGGCACCGCCGCCTACTGGACCGCCAGCACCGGCCTGGTCGTCCTCGCCGCCGAACCCGGCGACCGCCCCCGCTGGTTCGCCCTGGTCGGCGCCCTGCGCAACGGCGGCCTCGCCGTCGGCGGCGCTCTCGGCGCCCTGCTGCTCGCCACCGGCGGCACCACCGGCCTGCGCGCCACCGTCCTGCTCAACGCCGCCAGCTTCGCCCTCGCCGCCACCCTGCTCGCCACCTGGCGGCCCCTCAACACCCCCGTCACCACCCGCACCGGCCACGAGGGCAGCTACCGCACCGTCCTGCGCGACCGCCGCTACCTGCTGCTCGTCGCGATCAACCTCAGCTTCGTCTTCGCCTCCCTCGTCCTCAGCCTGCTGCTCGCCCTCTACCTCACCGAAGGACTCCACCAGCAGGCCTGGCTGGCCGGCTGGCTGCTGGTCCTCAACAGCGCCCAGATCGTGCTCACCCAGACCGCCGTCACCCGCCGCCTCGGCCACCGCCGCGCCACCCGCGTCCTGATCGCCGGCTCACTGCTCAACGCCCTCGCCTTCGCCCTGTTCGCGCTGCTCGCCGCCGCGCCCGGCTGGGCCGCACTGGCCGGGGCCCACCTCGCCATGCTGATCTACAACCTCGCCGAGACCGTCGCGGGCCCCTTCTCCGAGGAACTCTCCGTCCGCCTCGCCGACCCCCGCCTGCGCGGCCGCTACCTCGCCGTCTACCAGCTCTCCTGGACGGCCGGACAGACCGCCGCCCCGTTCCTGCTCACCCTGCTGCTCGCCCAGGGACCCGCCTGGCCGTGGGCACTGCTCGGCGGCCTCAGCCTGGCCGCCGTCCCGGCGCTGCTGCTCCTCGAACGCCTCGGCACCGGCACCCCGGAGCCCGCCTGACGACCGGAGCCCGCCTGACGACCGGTGCCCGCTGCCCCGGCGGCCACACCGGTGCAACCGGACGGCCACCGCCCGGCGTCCCACCCCCGTACCGCTGTCATCCGTCCGTACCACCGCCATCCGTCCCCGGGGGTCGCCCGCCATGTGGAGCGCACTGGGCCTGCTCTTCGCCGCCGTCCCGCCGGCCGCCTGGTGGCTGCTGGCCAGGACCCGGCAGACCGGGCCGGTGGTCGCCGTCGCCCTGGCCGCCGCCGCGGGCGCACTCCTCGCCGTGCAGCACGGCTGGACCCCGGTCGGCCGGGCCGACGCCCACCTGCTGTACGCGCTGGTGGCGGTGGTGCTGATCGTCGGGGGTGTGCTGCTCGAACGGCAGCAGGAGGGCCCCGGCCGAGACCGCTGGATCCGCCGCCGGCGAGCCGCCACCGGGCTGCTCGCCGCCCAGCTCGCCGTCACGCTCCTCGGCTCGCTGCTGTACGTGCTCACGACCGCCGAGCCGTCCGGGCCGCCGTCCGCCCGGGACGTCCCGCAGCTGCCGCCCGGCCTGGTCGAGCTCTCGCAGCAGACCGGCTGCGGCACCGGGAACTGCTTCCGGCTGGTCGTCGTGGGCAGCACCACGGGACTGTCCCCGGCCGAGACCGCCCGCGCCCTCGGCCGGCCGAAGGAGACCTGCCGGCCCAACGGCCTGCTTCTGGACCGGCGCAAGCTGTGCGTCGGCGTCCGGGCCACCGAGGAACGGGTGGTCCTCTACGTCACCCTGTCCGGCCTGCTGGACTGACCGGGCCGCCCGGACCACCGAACGGGGGCCCGGCGGACGTGGTGTCCGCCGGGCCCCCGCTGTGCCGTCCGGTCTAGAACAGCGGCACGCCCGCACGGACCAGGCGCCAGGTGCCACCGCTGATCTCGGTGGGGTCGATCACGCCCTTGGCCTTCACCCAGGCGATCATCGTGTTGCGGATCTCGTCGGAGTTCGACCAGACCTTGGTGGCGGCCGCGACGTGCGGGAAGTTGCCGCCGCCGTTGGCCCGGTAGTTGTTGACCGCGAGGACGAACTGGGCGGCCGGCTCGACCGGCTTGCCCTCGTACGACAGGCCGGTGATCCGCGAGCCGACCGGCTGGGTCAGGTCGATGTCGTAGGACACCCCGTAGACCGAGTCGTAGTTGTAGTCCGGGATGTTGAGCTGGTTGGTCAGGGTGTCCAGGTTGACCGGGTCGCTCGGTGCCAGCTGTGCGAAGTACCGGGCGGAGTACTCCAGGTAGTCCTTGATCTGGGCGCCGGTGAGCAGCCGGGCCTCCAGGGTGTTCTCGTAGATGTACAGCCCGGCGGCGTCCCGCAGCTTCACCTCGCCGGCCGGGATCAGCGCGGTGCGGTTGAACGGCGCGGCCTGGGCCAGCACCGGCAGCGCCGCGTACGAGGTGCCGGCCAGGGCGGTCCTGACGGCGTCGGCCTGCACCCGGCCGATCAGGTCGATGATCGGGACGTCCTTGAACCGGGCCTCGGCGATGGACAGTTCGGTCTTGCTGGTGCCGATCACCTGGTTGACGTAGCCGACCACCTTCTTGTGCTGGGCGCCGATCAGCTTCACGATCGCCGGGTCCTCGGCCACCGTGTTGGAGTTCAGCACCCGGGAGGTGACGGCGGTGACCGACCACGCACCGCGCCGGTACTCCACCTCGAAGTCGAAGCAGGTCAGCCGCTCGCCCCAGCACAGCGGCTCGGAGAGCACCACGGTCTTCCCGGTGGTCTTGTTGACCACCAGCCGCTGCGGGATCTCCTTGTGCGCGTGACCCACCAGCACTGCGTCGACCCCCGGCACGGTCTCGGCCAGTTGCACCGAGGCGTTCTCCGGCCAGGGCAGCTGGTCGCCGTAGGAGGAGACCTCGTCCATGCCCGAGTGCGAGGCCACCACCACGACGTCGGCGCCCGCCGCGCGCAGCCGCGGCACGTACTTCTGCGCCATCTCGACGATGCCGGGGAAGACCAGCTGCCCCGAGACGTTGGCCTTGTCCCAGATGGCGATGCCCGGGTTGGTCAGCCCGAGGATGCCCACCCGCAGCGGCCGCCCGTGGCCGAGGTGCAGCTCCTTGATCACGTACGGGGCGAAGGCCGGGCGCTCGCTCTTCGCGTCCTGCGCGTTGGCGCCGAGCAGCGGGAAGTCCAGCTGCTTCTCGTAGGCGCGCAGCAGCGGGATGCCGTAGTTGAACTCGTGGTTGCCGAGCGCGGCCGCGTCGTAGCCGATCGCGTTCATCGCGGCGGCCATCGGGTGCTTCGGCGGGCGCTTGCCGGTGATCGGCTCGACCCGGGCGTAGTAGTACGACAGCTGGGTGCCCTGGATGGTGTCGCCCGCGTCGATCAGCAGGGTGCGGTGGCAGCCCTTCTCCTCGCGGACCTGCTTCACCAGGGTGGAGATCTTGGCCAGGCCGACGTCGTTGTGCGCCTTGTCGTCGTACTCGGAGTCGGTGAAGTACTCCCAGTTGAGCACGTGGCCGTGCAGGTCGGTGGTGCCCATCACGGTGAAGGTCTCCTTGGCCGGCGCCCGCCCGGCCACCTCGTCGGCGCCCTTGGCGGCGGCCGGTGTGGCGGCGGCCACCGGGACGGCGCCGACCAGGGCGGCGCCGGCCGCGGTGGCGGCGGAGCGGGTCACGAAATCACGGCGGTTCAGGGGCATGAACGACTCCAACGTGGGGCGGACGGACCGTCAGGTGCACTGGCGGGACCAGGTCGTGACGCGCGTAGAAGTCTGCCCGTCCGAACGTGCGGGGGCCAGCCCCCGGACGTTTCCAGCAGGTGAGATCTTGGCGACCCCGGCGTGACGCGCCGACCGCGCCGGGTCACCGGGGCCCGGCCCCGGTGCGTCAACCGGCCGCGGCCGGCCTCACCCCCGCCACCGACCGGAGGCCCCCCGGAGGCTCCCGAAGACCGCCCGCCGGGGTGTCCGCGCAGCTCGCGGCGGTCCGTCCATCGGAGAGAACTCCAACTCTCCGCACGGCAAGTCACGATGTGTCAGTTTGTTAATCAAAACTTTCTGCAACTGCCACCGCGCGGCCCGGCGGAACTTCGTTGTTACGCACCGGTAATGCCTACGCTCTAGAGACATGCGCCGAGCAAAAATCGTCTGTACCCTCGGGCCGGCCGCCGACACGTTCGACCAGATCAAAGCCCTGGTCGACGCCGGAATGGACATCGCCCGATTCAACCTCAGCCACGGCACCCAACTGGAGCACGAGGAACGCTACCGCCGGGTCCGCAAGGCCTCCGACGAGGCCGGCCGCAGCGTCGGCATCCTCGTCGATCTCCAGGGCCCGAAGATCCGGCTGGGCACCTTCGCCGACGGACCGGTACTTCTTGAACGCGGCGACGAGTTCACGATCACCGTCGAAGACGTCCAGGGCGACCGCGACCGCTGCGGAACCACCTACCCCGGCCTCGCCGCCGACGTCTCCCGCGGCGAACGCATCCTCATCGACGACGGCCGTGTCTGCCTCGAAGTCACCCACGTCGACGGCCCCCGCGTGCACTGCATCGTCATCGAGGGCGGCCTCATCTCCGACCACAAGGGACTCAACCTCCCCGGCGTCGCCGTCTCCGTCCCCGCACTCAGCGACAAAGACGTCGCCGACCTGCGGTGGGCCCTCAACACCGGCGCCGACCTGATCGCCCTCTCCTTCGTCCGCACCGCCAAGGACATCGACGAGGTGCACCGGATCATGGCCGAGGAGGGCCGCACCCTCCCCGTCATCGCCAAGATCGAGAAGCCGCAGGCCGTCGACAACCTCGAAGCCATCGTCGACGCCTTCGACGGCATCATGGTCGCCCGCGGCGACCTGGGCGTCGAACTCCCCCTGGAACAGGTCCCGATCGTCCAGAAGCGCGCCGTCAAGCTGGCCAAGCGCAACGCCAAGCCGGTCATCGTCGCCACCCAGATGCTCGACTCGATGATCAACGCCTCCCGGCCCACCCGCGCCGAGGCCTCCGACGTCGCCAACGCCGTCCTCGACGGCACCGACGCCGTGATGCTCTCCGGCGAGACCTCCGTCGGCAAGTACCCGGTCGAGACCGTCAAGACCATGAGCCGCATCATCGAAGCCGCCGAGGCCGACATCCTCGCCGCCGGCCTCCCCCCGCTCACCGAACACAACAAGCCCCGCACCCAGGGCGGAGCCGTCGCCCGCGCGGCCGCCGAGATCGGCGACTTCCTCGACGCCAAGTACCTGATCGCCTTCACCCAGAGCGGCGACACCGCCCGCCGCCTCACCCGCTACCGCTCGCCCATCCCCGTGCTCGCCTTCACCTACGAGCCGCCCGTGCGCAGCCAACTCGCCCTCACCTGGGGCGTGGAGACCTTCCTCGGCCCCTTCGTCCCCACCACCGACGAGATGGTCGCCCAGGTCGACGCGCAGCTGCTCAGCCTCGGCCGCTGCCAGCGCGGCGACATCGTCATCATCACCGCCGGCTCGCCCCCCGGCCTGGCCGGCTCCACCAACCTGGTCCGCGTCCACCACGTCGGCGAACTCCACAACTGACCGTCCCGCACCCCGCAACACCCCACCGGCGCCGCCCCTTCGGGAAGGGGCGGCGCCGCCGTGCGTCCGGACGCCCACCGCCGGCCGGCTTCACGTTCCCGCACCGATCACGGCGGGCGGGCACCGGAACCGTCCCCATCCGGTCACAGCGCCCCGCACACCCCGTCCACCCGGGTACGTTCCCCTCGACCGGCCCGGCAGCAGGGCCGCCCACAAGGGGACAACCCGCCATGAGCAGCAGCAGACCGCGCAGATCCACCACCCTCGCCCTCGCCGCAGCCCTCCTCGCCGCAGGCCTCGCCACCGCCTGCGACCCCACCGGCAGCTCCGACGCCGCGCCCGCCGCCCCGACCGCCACCACCGCCGCCCCGGGCGCCGCCACCACCGCGAGCCCGGCCGGGAAGGCCACCGCCGGCACCGTCACCATCGACCGGACCGCCTACTGGGGCGGACTGCGCTTCGACATCAAGACCGCCGCCTACACCCCCGACCCCGACGGCAGCGGCTACAAGGTCGTCCTCACCACCACCGTCACCAACACCTTCCGGACCAGCCCGGTCCACTACTGGCCCGACATCGCCCTCGACCTCAACGGCACCCCCGTCCGCGGCGACGTCGGCACCGCCGCCCCGCCCACCCCCGGCGCCACCAACCCGCTGCCCATCACCTTCACCGGCACCGGCACCTTCGGCTACGACGGCGCCTCACTCGTCCTCGGCGAGTCCGGCCAGGCCCAGGCCGCCGTCCCGCTCGGCAAGGGTGGCCGCCCCGCCGTCACCCTCGCCCCCGTCGAGCTCAAACTCCCCACCGCGGCCACCATCACCTCCGGCCGCCTCGGGCTCACGCTCAAGTCCGCCGAACTGCGCGCGGACGTCGGCGGCGGCAGCGGCGACGGCGCCCTCACCCTCGGCCAGCGCGCCCTGAAGGTCGTCTTCGATCTGAACGGCAAGGTCGGCCCGGCCGGAATGGCCGTCGACGGCGCCACCCTGCGCCTCAAGCTCCCGAACGGCCAGGAGGTCGGCCCCACCGTCGCCCCCATCGAGGCCATCTACCCCGACCGCCCCACCCGCCAGGACCAGGTCGCCTGGTTCGTCTTCCAGGGCGCCACCGACGGCGACTACACCCTCTCCGTCACCGACCCCGACAACACCGCGGCCCCCGCCACCGCCACCTTCCCGGCCACCGGCGTCAAGGACAGCGGCCCGGTCAACTGACACCCCGCCGCCCGGCGGCGCGGCCCTCCGTGGGGGAGGGCCGCGCCGTCGCCGCTTGGGCCCGACGTGCGCGTCCAGCAACGCCACCGACGCCCGCCGGGCGACCGAGACGTTGACCTGGCCGCGTGGGCGGGGGAGCGAGGCCTTCCACTCGACCCCGAGCGAGTCGAGGGTGCGGGTGAAGATGCCCCGGATATCGGCCGAGGTGTTGGTGAAGGAGTACCGCGGGTACTCGTGGCGCCGGACCACGCCTTCGACGGTGCGGGTCGCCCAGTTGGTGATCCGGCACCCGTCGGAGTGGATCAGACCGCGGACAGTCCCCACGGACGGGTGTCCACCATCGGGATCGAACGGCGAACCGTCCGGGAGATGCGGAGGGGCCGGATATCACTCAAGGTGATGGAGTTCGGTCGTCCGCCTGCGGAATTGGATTCGAAGGCGAAAAGCGGTGCCGGGTGCGGGATTCGAACCCGCAAGCCCTTTCAGGCAGATGTGTTTGAGACATCCGTGTATGCCATTCCACCAACCCGGCGAGGTTGAGCGTCAGAAGGATACCCTGTGCGCGTGACCAGGCGCAGCTAGGTAGGCTCGTGCATGCAGCACCCCGCCGGAACGAGGAGCCCCGTGAGCACCGCCGACGAGCAGCCCCAGCCGCTTGAGACCGACCTGCCCCAGATCACCCGAATTGTCATCGCCGAGGACGAGGCGCTGATCCGCCTCGACCTGAAGGAGATGCTGGAGGAGGAGGGTTACACCGTCGTCGGTGAGGCGGGTGACGGTGCGACCGCGGTGCGGCTGGTCGAGGAGCTCAAGCCGGACCTGGCGATCCTGGACGTGAAGATGCCCGTCCTGGACGGCCTCTCGGCGGCCGAGCAGATCCACGAGGCGCACCTGGCGCCGGTGCTGATGCTGACCGCGTTCTCGCAGCGCGAGCTGGTGGACCGGGCCCGGGACGCCGGTGCGATGGCGTACATCGTGAAGCCGTTCTCCAAGAGCGACCTGGTGCCGGCGATCGAGATGGCGGTGTCCCGGTACACCGAGATGCGGACGCTGGAGGAGGAGATCGCGGATCTCACCCAGCGGTTGGAGACCCGCAAGCTGGTGGACCGGGCGAAGAGCGTGCTGCAGACCAAGTTCGGGCTGACCGAGCCGGCCGCGTTCCGCTGGATCCAGAAGACCTCGATGGACCGCCGGATGACCATGGCCGCGGTGGCGCAGGCCGTGATCGAGGAGGGCGACGCCCAGGACCGCAAGAAGGCCGAGTCCGAGGCCTGACCCGCGGCATTCTGCGGAGAGCCACAGCACTGCGCCCCGTCGGGCGGTACCCGGCGGGGCGCAGTGCTGTGCTGGTGGTGCGGTGGTGCGGTGCTGCTCAGTCCTCGCCGAGGTACGCCTTGCGCACCGACTCGTCGTGGAGCAGGTCGGCGCCGGTGCCGGTGAGCACGATGCGGCCGGTCTCCATGACGTAGCCCTGGTCGGAGAGGGAGAGGGCGGCCTGGGCGTTCTGCTCGACGAGCAGGATGGTGGTGCCGGCGGCCTTGAGTTCGACGATGGTCGCCATGATCTTCTGCATCATCAGCGGGGACAGGCCCATCGAGGGCTCGTCCAGCATCAGGAGCTTCGGACGGGACATCAGGGCGCGTCCCATGGCGAGCATCTGCTGCTCGCCGCCGGACAGGGTGCCGGCGGCCTGCTTGCGGCGTTCGCCGAGGATCGGGAAGAGCGTGTAGGCGCGCTCCACGTCCTCGGTGATGCCCGGGGTGTCCTTGCGCAGGAACGCGCCGAGGAGGAGGTTCTCCTCGATGGTCATCCGGGGGAAGATGTGGCGGCCCTCGGGGGAGTGGGCCATGCCGAGTGCCACGATCTTGTGGGCGGGCACCTGGGTGAGCGGGGCGCCGTCGAAGGTGATCTTCCCGGCGGTCGGCCGGAGCAGACCGGACAGGGTGCGCAGGGTGGTGGTCTTGCCGGCGCCGTTGGTGCCGATGAGGGTGGTGACCTCGCCCTGGTTGACGGTGAAGCTGATGCCCTTGACGGCTTCGATCTTGCCGTAGGAGACGCGGAGGTCCTCGACCTCAAGGAGCGCGGTCACTGGTCGTCCTCCGTGCTGGGGTCCGTGCTTGCCGCCGGGGCCTCGGTGGCCGCGGCGGCCTCGGTGGCGCCCTCCAGCGGGGCGCCGAGGTAGGCGGTGATGACGCGCTCGTCGTTCTGGACGGTCTCGCGGTCACCTTCGACGATCTTCTGGCCCTGGACCAGGACGGCGGTGCGGTCGCACAGGTTGAAGATGAACCGCATGTCGTGCTCGATGACCAGGATCGCGATGCCCTTGTCGCGGATGGCGAAGACCAGTTCCTCGGCGGCCCGGGTCTCCTGCGGGTTCATGCCGGCGGTGGGCTCGTCGAGGAGGAGCAGGCCGGGGTCGCTGGCGAGGGCGCGGGCGATCTCCAGCTTGCGCTGCTCGCCGTAGGGCAGGTTGCGGGCGAGGTGCTCGGCCTTGTGGTCGAGGCCGCAGAACGCGAGGAGTTCCATGGCGCGCTCGCGGCTCTCGGCCTCGGCCCTGCGGTAGCCGGGGCCGCGCAGGATGGCGGAGAAGAGGCCTTCCTTGGTGCGGGTGTGCCGGCCGACCAGGACGTTCTCCAGGACGGTCATGTTGGCGAACAGCCGGATGTTCTGGAAGGTCCGGGCGATGCCGGCCTGGGTGACCAGGTGCGGCTTGGGCGGCAGGACGGTGCCCTTGTACCGGACGGTGCCCTCGGTGGGGACGTACAGGCCGGTGAGGCAGTTGAAGAAGGTGGTCTTGCCGGCGCCGTTGGGGCCGATCAGGCCGACGATCTCGCCGCTGTTGACGGTGAGGTCGACGTTGTTGACGGCGGTGAGGCCGCCGAACCGCATGATGACGCCGGTGGCTTCGAGGATCGGGGTGCCGGGTGCCTGGTCGGCGGGCCGCTGGGCGGGGACGGTGCTGGTGGTCATGGTGCGGGTCACGCCCCTGCCTTGGTGAGTACGGGTTCGTCGGTCACCGGCGGCTCGGCGTCGGCGGCGTCCTCGTGGAACTCGAGCTGGGCGCGGCGGTTGGCGATCAGGCCTTCGGGGCGCACCCGCATCAGCAGGACGAGGGCGATGCCGAAGACGAGCAGCTGGTAGTTCTTGAGGAAGACCAGCTTCTCGGGGATCAGGTAGAGCAGGGTGGCGCCGAGCAGCGGTCCGCTGATGGTGCCCATGCCGCCGAGGACGACGGCGGCGACCAGGAAGGCGCTGTTGGGCGGGACGGGTCCGGCGAACTGGTAGGGGTCGGGGACGACGCTGTAGCTGACGTGGGCCATCACGGTGCCGGCGAGGCCGGCGAGGGCGGCGCCGAGGGCGAAGGCGAGCAGCTTGAGCTTGAAGCCGTTGATGCCCATGGCCTGGGCGGCGGTCTCGTCCTCGCGGATGGCGACCCAGGCGCGGCCGATCCGGGAGTCGTTGGCGCGGCTGAAGATGACCACGACGAACGCGGTGACCAGCAGCATCAGCAGGAAGTAGTTGGCGAAGCGGCCGAGGGTGAAGGAGCCGAAGCTGTGCTCCGCCCCGAAGTTGAACCCGAGGATGTCGAGGTCCGGGATGTTGCGGATGCCGTTGGGGCCGTTGGTGACCTTGGGGCCGGAGATGCCGTCGAGGCTGTTGACGGCGATCCGGAAGATCTCTCCGAAGCCGAGGGTGACGATGGCGAGGTAGTCGCCGCGCAGCCGCAGGGTGGGGGCGCCGATGACGACGCCGAAGACCAGGGCGGCGGCCATGCCGGTCAGGGCGGCGGCCCAGAACGGGAAGTGGACGCCGACCGGGGAGGAGCTGGAGCCGGAGACCAGGGCGGCGGCGTAGGCGCCGACGCCGAGGAAGGCGACGTAGCCGAGGTCGAGCAGACCGGCCAGGCCGACGACGACGTTGAGGCCGAGGGCGACGGTGGCGAAGATCAGGATGTTGACGCCGACGCTGGCGAAGTGGTCGTCGCTCTGGGTGAAGGGGAACGCGGCGGCGGCGGCGAACGCGGCGGCCGTGGTGGTGCCGCGGTGGCGTGCGTTGATCGCGGTGAGCTGGGCGATCAGGCCGCCGCGCATCAGGGCCCAGGCACCGAAGGCGGCCAGGATCAGGAAGCCGATGAACAGCTCGCCGTACTCGGTGGTGATGCCGTAGGTGAAGACGGTCAGGCCGATGGCGGCCGCCGCGATGATGATGAGGACCTCGACCCAGCGGTTGAGCGGGGCGGTGGGGCGCTGGTCGGGGCGGGTGCCCACCAGCTTGCTGACCGCGAAGCGCAGTGCGGCGGCCGGGTTGCCGGTCGACTGCCAGCGCTCGGCGGTGGCCTCCCGGGGCAGGCCGAGGGCGCCGAGCAGCGGGAGCAGCGAGGCGAGGCCGGCCAGGTAGCCGCCCGGTTCGAGGTTGGCGACGCCGCCGAGCTCGTAGCTGATGGCGATCAGGGTGAACCAGGTGGTGGCGAAGGCGCCTGCGGCGAGAACCAGTGCGGCGGCCTCGGGGCCGGCCGGGCTGAGCCAGCGGGTGCCCTTGACGTGGTAGAGCGGGAGGGCGAACAGCGCGGTGAGCAGGCCTGCGACCAGGGTGAGGATCTGGAGGCCGCCGGGGTACCCGTCGACGGTGAGGTCGCCGGGGAACTCGGAGGTCCAGGTCCAGTGGACGAAGGTGCTGGCGGCGGTGGCCAGGCCGCCTGCGGCGACCAGGGCCTTGGCGGCCGCGGGGGGCATCGGGATGGCACTGCGCGTGGTGGTGCTCATGGTGTGGTCTCCCGCTTCCTCAGGCCCGGTCCGCGACGCGTTCCCCGAGTAGACCCTGTGGTCTCACGAGGAGGACGACGATGAGCAGCACGAAGGCCCAGACGTTGGCCCAGGAGCCGCCGCCGAGCTGGTGCATGCCGGGGATCTCCTGGATGTACGCGGTGGCCATGGCCTCGGCGACGCCGAGGACGAGTCCGCCGAGCATCGCGCCGTAGATGTTGCCGATGCCGCCGAGGACGGCCGCGGTGAAGGCCTTGAGGCCGGCGAGGAAGCCCATGGTGGGGGCGACCTGGCCGTAGCGCAGGCCCCATCCGATGGAGGCGACGGCGGCGAACGCGGCGCCGAGGGCGAACGCGATCACGATGATGCGGTCGGTGTTGATGCCCATCAGCTTGGCGGTGTCGGGGTCCTGCGCGGTGGCCTGCATGCCGCGGCCGGTGCGGGTCTTGCCGACGAAGGCGGCGAGGGCACCCATGCACAGCGGGGCGGCTATGAAGAGGTAGAAGTCGGCGGGCTGCAGGGTGACCGGGCCGAAGACGTACGGGCCGCCGGGGAGTTGCGGGAAGCTGCGGCCGGACTTGGCGCCGGGGTAGAACTGCTCGACGACCTGCTGCAGCGCGATGGACAGGCCGATCGCGGTGATCAGGGGGGCCAGCTTGGGTGCTCCGCGCAGCGGCCGGTAGGCGAAGCGTTCGGCGGCGACGGCGATGAGCACGGCGACGAGGACTCCGCCGAGCAGCATCAGGGGCAGGGCCAGCCACAGACTGGTGCCGGACGGGAGGACGAGGTAGGTGGTGAGGGCTCCGAACCCACCTGTCATGAAGATCTCGCCGTGGGCGAAGTTGATGAGCTGGACAATGCCGTAGACCATTGTGTAGCCGATCGCGATCAACCCGTAAAGGGCGCCGAGGATCAGGCCGTTGGCCAGCTGCTGCGGCAGTTGGTGCACCGCTGGGCCTCCGAGGGGATTCGGTTGGGTGGGTTCGGTGTGGGGGTCGGCTCGAACCGGGTGGCGTACATGGGATGTACAGCGGGGGGCGCTGGTTCGCAGCGCCCCCCGCCTGGTGGTTCGTGGTGTGGTGCCGTTACCGCGGTGGTGCCGTGGTGCGCCCGGTGGGCCGGTCCGCCGCCGGTCCTCCGGGGTGCCGCGCCGCCAGGGCGGCGCGGCGGTGGATCAGCCGGAGTAGGTGCCGGACTTGGCGACGGTCCAGGCGCCGTTCTTCACGACGTAGACGGTCAGCTGCTTGTTGACGGCGTCGCCGTACTCGTCGAAGGCGACCTTGCCGGTCACGCCGTCGAAGCTGACCTTGGAGAGCGCGTCGACGACCTTGGCGCGGGCGCCGTCCGGCACCTTGCCGCTGTTGGCGGCGACCACGGCCTTGACGCCCTGGACGATGGCCCAGGCGGCGTCGTAGGAGTAACCGCCGTAGGCGGCGTACGGGTCGGCGTACTTGGCGGCCGCGTAGTCGGCGACGAACTTCTTGGCGGAGTCCAGGGACTCGACCGGGGCGCCGACCGAGGTGGCGAGGTCGCCGTCGGCGTTCTTGTTGGCCTTGTTGATGTACTCGGGGTCGTACATGCCGTCGCCGCCCATGACCGGGACGGTGACGCCGGCCTTCTTGAGCTGGTCGGTGAGCGGGCCGGACTGCGGGTACTCGCCGCCGTAGTAGATGATGTCGGCGCCGGCGGCCTTGGCCTTGGTGACGACGGCGGAGAAGTCCAGGTTGTTCTCGTCGATGTGGTCGCTGCCCGCGACCGTACCGCCGAGCTTGGTGAACTCCTTCTGGAAGGCGGCGACCAGGCCGACGCCGTAGGTCTTCTTGTCGTCGATCAGGTAGGCCTTCTTCTTGCTCAGGTCGTTGTAGGCGTACTGAGCGGCGAAGGGGCCCTGGATCGCGTCGGTGGTGGCGGTCCGGAAGTAGCTCTTGAACTGGCGCTTCTTCTCGGTGTCGAACTTCTCGCCCTGGGTCAGCGCCGGGTTGGTGTTCGCCGGGGAGACCTCGGCCAGGCTGGCGGCCTCGAAGACCTGCTGCATGGACTGGGCGACGCCGGAGTTCAGCGGGCCGACCACGCCGAGGACGCTCTTGTCGGCGACCAGGGCGGTGGCGTTCTGCTGGCCTTCCTGCGGCGACTTCTTGTCGTCGAGGGCCTTGACCTTGAAGGTGACGCCCGGAACTTCCTTGTTGTCGTTGGCGACCTTGGCCGCGAGCTCGACGGAGTGCTGGATGCCGAGGCCGAGGGCGGAGAGCGGGCCGGTCAGCGGCGCGTCGACGCCGATGGTGACGACGGTGCCGGCGGCGGCGTCGTCGCCGGCCTTCTTCTCACCGCGCGAGCCGCAGGCGGAGAGGGTGAGAGCTCCGGTGACGGCAATGCTCACGACAAGCAGTGAACTCTTACGCACGAGGGTTCCCTTCTGGATCAGGAAGGCGCGGCGCCCAAGTCGGCGGCCGGCCACGTCGCGCGCTGGGCCAGGCCCAATCGGTTGGCGCGGTGACTGGCCGTGACTCTAGAACGGGTTCGGCGGCTCGGGCAGAGGTCCGGTCAACCTGTGATTCTGTTGTTATCAGTACCCCTGCCGAAAATCTCACATGCTGAGCCGATGGCCCTTTCCGGGCTCCGGATAGCGGATCGCGTCTCGTCCTGTGGAAGGCTGTACCGCTGGATTCCCTGCTCACCCAAGGAATGTCCGGTTATCGGACAGTAGTGTTCGGGGAGGGCGGAACGGGCACTCGCGTCCGGATATCGGAATCCGGACAGGCGATATGGAGGTTTCGCGAGAGATCTCCCGGGTAGCCGTCCCCGAGGATCTGACTCGCGGTCTGGATTGCACGCGTGTTACGCAGCGTTACATCCAGAAAGGGCATCCCGGCGTCCGGCGGGGCCGCGGCACAGTCGGTCACCAGGAAGCGCACCTCCAGCCGGGCCACCGCGCCCGCCTCGATCCGCCGCGGCACGGGGCCCAACGGCTCGGCGGACAGGCCCCGGTAGCCCTGGCGCAGGGCCAGCAGGTCGACCGGCCCGGGGCCCTCGTCCTCGACGGTCAGCAGCAGGACGAACTCCGCGCCCGGCCCGGTGGCCGCCGAGCGGACGCCGGCGTAGTGGAAGTGCGCGATCTGCGCGGGGTACGGCGGCGGTGAGTTGGCCGCCTGCTCGGGCAGGGCGGCGGTGTTTGGGCCGGCGGCGTGCCGGACCGTGACGAGCGTGGCCGCCGCGAGCAACAGGGCAGCCACCGCGTAGATCTGACGCTTCGTCGGGCGCCGGGTGCGGGGCGGGTCGGACGGTCGGGCGGCAGGCGCCCGGGTGCCCTCGGCGGGCTCGACCGGGCCGAGGGAACCGTGCCGGTCCGGCGGCTCGCCGCCGCGCCCCTGCCGTGTCCCGGACATGCCACCGCCCCCTCGTCTGGCCATGGCCTGCCCCGGTGGGGCGAGCACCAAACCGGCGTTCGAACGAGGGGGCGGCGGTGGCCGCTCAGAGATCGCGGAGCATGCAGGTCAGACGGCAACTGGTGATCCGCCGGCCGGTGTCGTCGGTGACCGCGATCTCGTACGTGGCGGCGGTGCGCCCCTTGAAGACCGCGGTCGCCACCGCCGTCACCAGGCCCGAGGTGGCCGAACGGTGGTGGGTGGCGTTCAGGTCGACGCCCACCGCGTACCGGCCCGGACCGGCGTGCAGCATCGCCCCGATCGAGCCGAGCGTCTCGGCCAGCGCCGCCGACGCACCGCCGTGCAGCAGCCCGTACGGCTGCTGGTTGCCCTCCACCGGCATGGTCCCCACCACCCGGTCCGGCGACGCCTCCACCACCTTGATGCCGAGCTTGTCGCCCAGGTGCCCGCCGGAGAACGTCTGCGCGGTGACACCGAGCTTGGCGAAGTGGTCGAGCACGTCCTGGGGCACGTTGAGAACGGGGGCCTCGTCGGTCATGGCGCTCCTGCCGCTGGATGAGGGTCACGGGGTGGTGCTGTCAGTGATCGTACGACCGGCGCCGGCGGGCGGCCCCGGTGCGGTGCCCGGCGTCCTCACGTCCGATGTCGGCGCCGGGCCATAGGATCTGTTGCTGGCAGTGGAACCGGCAGGACGGACGTGGACGTGGCTACGCAGAGTGCAGGCAAGGGCGCGGGCGAGGGTGCGGGGGGCCGGCCCCGGCTGATGCTGCTCGACGGGCATTCGATGGCGTACCGGGCGTACTACGCCCTGCCGGTGGAGAACTTCAACACCACCACCGGCCAGCCGACCAACGCCGTCTACGGCTTCGCCTCGATGCTCGCCAACACCGTGCGGGACGAGCGGCCCACCCACCTCGCGGTCGCCTTCGACGTCTCCCGGCAGACCTTCCGCTCCGAGGAGTTCCCGGACTACAAGGCCAACCGCGCCAAGACCCCGGACGAGTTCCGCAGCCAGATCGGCCTGATCCACGAACTGCTGGACGCGATGAGCATCCGGCGGCTGTCCGTCGAGGGCTTCGAGGCCGACGACGTGATCGCCACCCTGGTCACCGCCGCCGAGGCCGAGGGCTTCGAGGTCCTGATCGTCACCGGCGACCGCGACTCGCTCCAGCTAGTCACCGACCGCACCACCGTGCTCTACCCGACCAAGGGCGTCTCCGAGCTCACCCGCTACACCCCGGAGAAGGTCGCCGAGAAGTACGGCGTCACCCCCGCCCAGTACCCGGACCTCGCCGCGCTGCGCGGCGACCCGTCGGACAACCTGCCCGGCATCCCCGGCGTCGGCGAGAAGACCGCCGCGAAGTGGGTCAACCAGTTCGGCTCCTTCGAGCAGCTGGTCGAGCGGGCCGACGAGGTCAAGGGCAAGATCGGCGAGAAGCTCCGCGAGCACCTCGACTCGGTCAAGCGCAACCGCGTCCTGACCGAGCTGGTCCGCGACGTCGAACTGCCGCTCGGCGTCACCGACCTCGGCCGCGAGCCCTTCGACAAGGAGGCCGTCGGACGGCTCATGGAGAGCCTGGAGTTCCGCAACCCCAACTTCCGCGACCGGATCCAGGGCATCGACCCGGCCGGCGCCGAGCCCGAGGCCGCCGCCGAGGCCCCGCCCGGCCTCGACGTCGACGGCGAACTGCTCACCGAGCCCGGCGCCCTGGCCGGCTGGCTCGACCAGCACGGCAAGGGCCTGGTCGCCCTCGCCGCCGTCTACCGGTGGGCGCTCGGCTCCGGCGAGGTCCAGGAGATCGCGCTGGCCGCCGGCGACACCGCCGCCTGGTTCGACCCGGCGCAGCTCGGCGAGGCCGACGACCGCGCCTTCACCGCCTGGCTCGCCGACGCCTCCCGCCCCAAGGCCCTGCACATCGCCAAGCACGTGCTGCGCGCCTTCGCCGAGCAGGGCTGGCAGGTCGCCGGCGTCACCGCCGACACCGCCCTCGCCGCGTACCTGGAGAAGCCCGGCCGGCGCACCTTCACCCTCGACGTGCTGGCCGAGGAGTACCTGGCCCGCTCGCTGGCCCCCGCCGCGGCCGTGGAGAGCGGGCAGCTCTCCTTCGACGCCGAGGAGGAGGACGGCACCGCCGCCGCCCAGGCCCTGATGGTGCAGGCCCGGGCGATCCTCGACCTGGCCGCGCTGTTCGAGACCAGGCTGGCCGAGGTCGGCGCGGTCGAGCTGTTCCACGACATGGAGCTGCCGATCGCCGCCCTGCTGGCCCGGATGGAGCGCTACGGCATCGCCGCCGACCGGGAGTGGCTCACCGGCCTGGAGGCGCAGTTCGCCACCGAGATCCAGCGCTGCGTCGAGGAGGCGCACGCCGCCGCCGGCCACCCGTTCAACCTCGGCTCGCCCAAGCAGCTCCAGGAGATCCTGTTCGGCGAGCTGGCGCTGCCCAAGACCAAGAAGATCAAGACCGGTTACACCACCGACGCCGACGCACTGACCTGGCTGGCCGGCCAGACCACCAACGAACTGCCGGTCATCCTGCTGCGCCACCGCGACCAGGCCAAGCTGCGCACCACCGTCGAGGGCCTGCTCAAGACCGTCTCGCCGCAGGGCCGGATCCACACCACCTTCAACCAGATGGTCGCCGCCACCGGCCGGCTCTCCTCGCAGGACCCGAACCTGCAGAACATCCCGGTCCGCACCGAGGAGGGCCGGGCCATCCGCCGCGCCTTCGTGGTCGGTGAGGGGTACGAGGCGCTGCTCACCGCCGACTACTCGCAGATCGAGCTGCGGATCATGGCGCACCTCTCGGAGGACGCGGCGCTGATCGAGGCCTTCGAGAGCGGCGAGGACCTGCACACCACGGTCGCCTCGCAGGTGTTCGAGGTCGCCCCGGAGGCGGTCGACGCCGAGATGCGCCGCAAGATCAAGGCGATGTCCTACGGCCTCGCTTACGGCCTGTCCGCGTACGGGCTCTCGCAGCAGCTCGGCATCAAGCCGGCCGAGGCCCAGGGCCTGATGGACACCTACTTCCTGCGCTTCGGCGGGGTGCGCGAGTACCTGCACCGGGTGGTCGAGGAGGCCCGCGCGGTCGGCTACACCGAGACCCTGCTCGGCCGCCGCCGCTACCTGCCGGACCTCACCAGCGACAACCGCCAGCGCCGCGAGATGGCCGAGCGGATGGCGCTGAACGCCCCGATCCAGGGTTCGGCGGCCGACATCGTCAAGCTCGCCATGCTGCGGGTCGACGAGGAGCTCACCAGGGCCGGCCTGGCCTCCCGGATGCTGCTTCAGGTCCACGACGAGATCGTGCTGGAACTGGCCCCCGGCGAGCGCGAGCAGGTCGAGGCGCTGGTCCGCGAGCAGATGGCCGGCGCGTACCCGCTGCGCGCCCCGCTGGACGTCTCGGTCGGCGTCGGTGCGAACTGGGAGGCGGCCGCGCACTGAGCCGCGCTACCGTCGGGCCGGGTGGCGGGCGCCGCCCGGCCGACGGGGGGAGTCGCGGATGTTCGGTGCCACCAGATGCCCGGTCGGGCCCGAGGAGCGGGCCTGGATCGAGGAGTCGCTGGCCTGGCTGCTGGCCGAGTTCGGGCCCGAGGTGCTGCTGCGGCCGCCGGTCCTGCCGACGGCCGAGCACTTCCCCGGCCCGTTCGACGGCTCACCGGAGCAGATCCGCGCGCTGGTGGTCCGGCTGTGCGGGGACTTCGGCGTGGACCCGGACGGGCTGTCGATCGAGATCGAGGAGTACGACCCGCAGGCCGACCGGATGGCCGCCGAACTGGGGCTGACGGTCAGCTCCAGCGGGGCGGCCGGCCACTTCCGGATCGAGCGCGGGCGCCCGGTGGTGGCCGTCGGCCAGGAGCAGGCCGCGCGTCCGCTCTCGCTGGTCGCCACCATCGCCCACGAGCTGGGGCACGTCCGGCTGATCGCCGAGCGGCGGACCGACCCCGACCGCCCCGACGGCGAGCCGCTGACCGACCTGCTCACCGTCTTCTTCGGCTTCGGGGTCTTCAACGCCAACGCCGCCTTCACCCGGACCGTCGACGGCGACCGGATCAGCCGCCACCGGCTCGGCTACCTGCCCCAGGAGGCGTACGGCTACGCGCTGGCCTGCTACGCCCACCTGCGCGGTGAGGCGCGGCCCGGCTGGGCGGCCCACCTGGACACCAACCCGCGCGGCTACCTCCGGCAGGGCGCGCGCTTCCTGCGCCACCACCCGCTCCCCTTCACCGCCCGCTGAACCGGCCGCTGAACCGCGCCTCCGGCCCCGGCGCCGGGCACCTCCGGACCTCGACTAGGATCCCGCGCAACGCGGGCCGATGATCATATCGGCCGGAGGGGGGAGCGGCCATGGACCAGGACGACGCCGGGCAGCCGGCGCCGGTGCGGCGCGGGCGGGTACGGCCGGCGGCCCTGGCCGCGGTCGGGATCGTGGGCGCGGCCGGACTGGCCGTCTGGGCGCTCACCGGGTCCGGCCCGGCGCCCGCGCGCACCCCCGCGGCGGTGCCCAACCTGTCCGCCGCACCCTCGCCGGCCGCGTCGCTGTCGCCGTCACCCGCTCCCTCACCCCCGCCCGGCGCCGAGCCCACCGCACCGCCGGCCACCGACCCCGCCCCGGCCCTCAGCACCCCGGCGGCCACCGTGCAGGCCACCACGGCCGCCAAGAGCGCCGCGCCCACCCGGCGCGCCACCACGAAGCCCCGCAGCGAGATCACCCCGGGTACCGACAACTGCCACTGCGACCACCACCCGGCGCCGGTCGACCCGAACTGCCAGCGCGACGCGGCCGGCACCGTGATGACCTGCGACCCGGTGCGGACCCTCACCCCGCCGCCCGACCCGGCCGCCTCGCCCAAGCCGTACACCGTCCCGCCCGCACCGTAGGGCCGCCCGTACCGCAGGGCCGGGCGGCCGTCGGCAACGGCGGGCTCACTTCCGCGGGTTGGCCCGCCGGGTCGGCTCGGCGGATGCCGGGTCCTCGGGCCACGGATGGCGCGGGTAGCGGCCGCGGAGTTCGGCCCGGACCGCCTTGTAGCCCTCGCGCCAGAACCCGGCCAGATCGCCGGTGACGGCCGCCGGGCGCCCGGCGGGGGAGAGCAGGTGGACCGTCAGCGGTACCCGCCCGCCGGCCAGCGCCGGGGCGGCCTGCCAGCCGAACAGCTCCTGCAGCTTGACCGCCAGCACCGGCCGGTCGCCGGAGTAGTCGACCCGGATCCGGGAGCCGGTCGGTACCGTGATCCGCTCCGGTGCCAGCTCGTCCAGCCGCCCCGCCTCGCCGCCCGCCCACGGCAGCAGCCGCTGCAGCGCGGCCGCGGTGTCGATCCGGGCCAGGTCCGACCGGCGCCGGGCACGGGAGAGTTCGGGCTCCAGCCACCGCTCGGCCGCCTCCAGCAGCGCCCGGTCCGACACGTCCGGCCAGGGCTCGCCCAGCGCCCGGTGCAGGAAGGCCAGCCGCTCGCGCAGCGCGGCCGCGGCCGGCGGCCAGCCGAGCAGCGCCCCCACCCCCTCCCGGGCCAGGCCCGCCAGCAGGGCGGCCCGCACCAGCACCGGATCGGGTGACTTGAGCGGCTCGGCGGCCAGCTCGATCGCACCCAGCGCCACCACCTGGCGGCTCGTCAGTTCGCCGTCCCGGGTCGACCATTCCACTTCCTGGCGCCGGCTCAGCAGGGTCGCGCCGGCCTGCAGGGCGGTGTCCTCGTCGAGCGCCACGGCCCGCCGGATCCGGGCCGACGGCGCGCCGGCCGGGCGGTCCGCGTCCGCCACCACCAGCCACCGCGTGCCCGACAGCCGTGCGCCGGGCGGGAGTTCGGCCGCGGTGCCGGAGGCCATCAGGTACGGGCCGTCCGTCCCACGGGCCCGGGCGATCCGTTCGGGGTGGGCGAGTGCGACCACCAGCCCGGCCGCCGCCCGGTCGGGCAGTGCGGTCACCGGCGCGTCGACCGCGCGCTGCAGCCGCCGGACCTCCTCCCGCCAGCGGCGGGGGTAGCCGTCACCGCCGCCGCGCACCGAGCGCCAGACCTCCGCCAGGTCGTCGCCGAGCGCCCTCGGGGGCTCCTCGGAGAGCAGTGCGACCAGTTCGGCGGCGCGCCGGGCGCCGACCGCGGCGGCGCCGTCCAGCAGCGCCCGGGCGAGCCGCGGGTGCAGCCCGGTGCGGGCGATCCGGCGTCCTTTCGCGGTGGCCCGGCCGTCCGCGTCGACCGCGCCCAGTGCGGCCAGGGTCCGGCGGGCGGCGGCCATCGCGCCGCCGGGCGGCGGGTCCGGCAGCGCCAGCGAGGCCGCGTCCGGATCGCCCCAGCAGGCGGCCTGCAGGGCGAAGGAGGTGAGGTCGGCGAGCGCGATCTCGGGCGCGGGGAAACGCGGCGCGAGCGCGTCGGCGGCCTCCGCCCAGCAGCGGTACACCGTCCCCGGGGCCTGCCGCCCGGCCCGCCCGGCCCGCTGCCGTCCGGCGGCCAGCGACGCCCGTACGGTGACCAGGCCGGCCAGTCCCCGGGCGTGGTCGGTACGCGGCTCGCGGGCCAGCCCGGAGTCGACCACCACCCGCACGCCCGGCACGGTCAGCGAGGACTCGGCGACCGAGGTGGCGAGCACCACCCGGCGCCGCCCGCCGGCGGTCAGCGCGGCGTCCTGCACCGGCTGCGGGGCCTGCCCGTGCAGCTGCAGCACCTCCACCGGCAGGTCGCCGAGGTGCCCGGCGACCCGGGCGATCTCGCCGACGCCGGGCAGGAAGCACAGCACGTCGCCGTCGCGTTCGGCGAGCGCCCGCCGGACCGTCGCCGCGACGTGCTCCAGCAGCGCCGGGTCCACCCGGGTGCCCTGCGGCGGCCGTACGGCCCGCGGCGGCGGCGCCCACACCACCTCGACCGGGTACGCGACGCCGTGCGCCTCGACCACCGGCGCGGGGCCGTCCTCGCCGCCGAGCAGGTCGGCCCAGGCCGCGGTGTCGGAGGTCGCCGAGGCGCACACCACCTGCAGCTCGGGCCGCAGCGCCGCCCGCACGTCCAGCAGGAAGGCGAGCGCGGTGTCGGCGTCCAGGTGCCGCTCGTGGCACTCGTCGAGCACCACCACGTCGACGCCGGGCAGTTCGGGGTCGCGCTGCAGGCGTTGGAGCAGCACCCCGGTGGTGACCACCTCGACCACGGTGGCCGGCCCGGCCGTCCGCTCGCCGCGCACGGTCAGCCCGACGGCCTCGCCGACCGCGGAGCCGAGCAGCCAGGCCATCCGCCGGGCCGCGGCCCGGACCGCCAGCCGCCGCGGCTCGGCGACCAGCACCCGGCGCGGCGGCCCGTCCAGGCCCGGTACGAGTCCCGCCAGCGCCAGCGGCACCAGCGTGGTCTTCCCGGTGCCCGGCGGTGCGGCCAGCACCGCGACCCCGCGCTCGGCCAGCGCCCGGTGCAGCGCCGGTACGGCGGTGCGGACGGGCAGTTCCACCCCCGGCAGACGCACCCCCGCTCAGCCCCGTTCGGCCACGAAGACCGCGGTGCCGGGGATCAGCCGGCCGCGCAGCGGGCTCCAGCCGCCCCACTCCTGCTCGTGCCCGTCCGGCCACTCCGGCTCGACCAGGTCCAGCAGGCGGAAACCGGCGCCGGTCAGCTCGCGCACCCGGTCGCCGAGCGTGCGGTGGTGCTCCACGTAGGTCGCCCGGCCCTGCTCGTCCTGCTCCACGTACGGGGTGCGGTCGAAGTAGGAGGCGGTGGCCGTCAGCCCCTCGGGGCCGGGCTCGTCGGGGAAGGCCCAGCGGATCGGGTGGGTCACCGAGAACACCCAGCGCGCGCCGGGCCGCAGCACCCGGTGGACCTCGCGCATCAGCGCGGCGGTGTCGGCGCTGAACGGCACCGCCCCGTACGCGGAGCAGGCCAGGTCGAAGGAGCCGTCGGCGAACGGCAGCACCGCCGCGTCGGCCTGCACCACGTGGACGGGGTCGCCGCCGCGGCCGAGGTCGATCCGGCGGGCGTGCTGCAGCTGCCGGAAGGAGATGTCCAGCGCGACCGGGCGGGCGCCCTGGGCGGCCAGCCAGCGCGAGCACTGCGCCGCGCCCGCGCCGATCTCCAGGGCGGCCAGGCCCTTCAGCGAGCCGGCCGGGCCGAGCAGCCGGGCCTCGGCCTCGTCCAGGCCCTCCGGGCACCAGACGAAGCGGTCGTCGCCGAGGAACTCCCCGTGCTCGTCCTGGTACTCGTCCGCGTTGCGGTCCCACCAGTGCCGGCTGGCGTGGCTGCTCTCGGCCAGGCCCGCGGTGCGGCGGACGGCGTCGCCGTCGTCCTCGTCGTCCAGGTCCGCGGGCGGCAGGTCGTCGAGGTCGTCGGGCTGGAGGTCGGGGGTGGTGGCCAAGGTGGTAGTGCCCGTCGCGTAGGGTATGGGGTGCGGAAGCGCTGCTGCCGCGACCGGCCTCGCAAGGGCCGGCATCGGGCAGTGGCATCCGGGGTGGGCCCCTTCGGCTGCCTGCCTCACACCTCTGGTGTGAGCTGCGCATTCGGAGGATATGGCCTGATCGATCCCGGCCTCTACCGGTCTCGCCTTCTCCGGCGTTGACCGTGCCCGGCTGTCCCCGTATGCTACAAGTTGCGCTGCGGGCCTGCGCGCCTCGGACGGAGCAGGTCGCGCTCGCATCTGTCGAAGACCCCACGGTCGCAAGACGGACACCCCTTGGTTCTCCAGGACGGTGCGCCGTGTTCTTGGCTGTCCGGCTTTCGGTGGGAGCGACACGGGCCCCCCGCGTGGCATTACCTACGACTTCATGTCCGTACCGGAGCCCTTTTCCTAATGACGAGCCCCACCGACACCTCTGTCAGCACCACCCCGCAGGTTGCGGTCAACGACATCGGCGACGCCGAGGCCTTCCTCGCCGCCATTGACGAGACCATCAAGTACTTCAACGATGGCGACATCGTTGAGGGCGTCATCGTGAAGGTCGACCGTGACGAGGTGCTCCTCGACATCGGTTACAAGACCGAGGGTGTCATCCCGTCTCGCGAGCTCTCGATCAAGCACGACGTGGACCCCCACGAGGTTGTCTCCGTTGGCGACAACATCGAGGCCCTGGTTCTCCAGAAGGAGGACAAGGAGGGTCGTCTGATCCTGTCCAAGAAGCGCGCTCAGTACGAGCGTGCCTGGGGCACGATCGAGAAGATCAAGGAAGAGGACGGCATCGTCACCGGTACCGTCATCGAGGTCGTCAAGGGTGGTCTCATCCTCGACATCGGCCTCCGTGGCTTCCTCCCGGCCTCGCTGGTCGAGATGCGCCGCGTCCGCGACCTCCAGCCGTACGTCGGCAAGGAGCTCGAGGCCAAGATCATCGAGCTGGACAAGAACCGCAACAACGTGGTCCTGTCCCGCCGTGCCTGGCTGGAGCAGACCCAGAGCGAGGTCCGCCAGACCTTCCTCACCACCCTGCAGAAGGGCCAGGTGCGCTCCGGCGTCGTCTCCTCGATCGTCAACTTCGGTGCCTTCGTGGACCTGGGTGGCGTCGACGGCCTGGTGCACGTCTCCGAGCTGTCCTGGAAGCACATCGACCACCCGTCCGAGGTTGTCGAGGTCGGCCAGGAGGTCACCGTCGAGGTTCTCGACGTGGACATGGACCGCGAGCGCGTCTCCCTGTCGCTGAAGGCGACCCAGGAGGACCCGTGGCAGCAGTTCGCCCGGACCCACCAGATCGGCCAGGTCGTCCCGGGTAAGGTCACCAAGCTGGTTCCGTTCGGTGCGTTCGTCCGCGTGGACGAGGGCATCGAGGGTCTGGTCCACATCTCCGAGCTGGCCGAGCGCCACGTGGAGATCCCGGAGCAGGTCGTCCAGGTCGGCGACGAGATCTTCGTCAAGGTCATCGACATCGACCTCGAGCGCCGCCGCATCAGCCTCTCGCTGAAGCAGGCCAACGAGTCCCTCGGTGCCGACCCGGCGTCGGTCGAGTTCGACCCGACCCTGTACGGCATGGCTGCCTCGTACGACGACGCGGGCAACTACATCTACCCGGAGGGCTTCGACCCCGAGGCGAACGACTGGCTGGCCGGCTTCGAGAAGCAGCGTGAGGAGTGGGAGCGCCAGTACGCCGAGGCGCAGGCCCGCTTCGAGCAGCACCAGGCCCAGGTCATCAAGAGCCGTGAGGCCGACGCCGCCGCTGCCGCCGAGGCCGGCGAGGAGGCCCCGGTCTCCGGTGGTGGCTCGTACTCCTCCAGCAGCGACGAGGGCTCCGGCGCTCTCGCTTCGGACGAGGCGCTCGCCGCGCTCCGCGAGAAGCTGGCCGGCGGCCAGAGCTGATCGCTGACGGCCCGTCACTGACGGTCCGTCACTGACGGTCCGCCACTGAGGAACCCCCGCCCGGGATACCGGGCGGGGGTTCCTTTTTTGCTTATGTGGTCTTTATGTGTAGGAAAGTGTGATATGAGGCTCATGGTCCTGCTCTAGGCCCACTCGGGCGATGCGCATACCTTTGGGACAACTGTCCGAAAGGCCTCCTTGCACATGCGCCACTCGCACACCGCTGCACCGCACGCGCCCGCCGACGTCAAGGTCGGTGGGCGGCTCGCGGCCCTCGGCCGGGCCTGTTACCGCCACCGACGCTGGGTCCTCGGATTCTGGGTGGTGGTCCTCGCCCTCGGTGTGCTGATCGGCGGCCGGGTCTTCGAAGGCACCGTCGCCTCGACCGGGGCCGGCGGCTCCGAGTCGGCGCGGGGCACGGCGGTCGTCGAGGCGGCCGATCCCGTCAAGGGCACCGTCACGGCCGTGGTGGACGGCGCGTCCGTCACCGACCAGGCGGTCCGGGGCGCCGTGACGGCGGCCACGGCCGAGATCTCGGCCCTCCCCGGGGTGGCGTCGGTGGCCGACACCTACGGTGCCGGGACCGCGCTGACCTCCGCCGACGGGAACGCCAGTCTGGTCTCCGTCCGGATGGCCGACTCCTCCACGTCCGCGCAGCTGGACGCCGTGACGCACCGGCTGGCCGGCATCGAGGCCCCGGGTGCGCACGTCACCGTCGGCGGCGACCTGGTGCTCCAGCAGGAGGTCAAGGACCAGACCGAGAAGGACACCCGTTTCGGTGAGATCGTCACGCTTCCGTTGACGCTGCTGGTGATGGTGCTGGTCTTCGGCGGCCTGGCGGCGGCCGGACTGCCCGGGATCGGCGCCATCGCCTCGGTGGGCGGCGCCCTGCTGGCGATGTTCGGCTTCAGCCAGATCATGGACATCGACACCAGCGTGCTGCCGATCGCCACCGTGCTCGGCCTCGGCCTGTCGATCGACTACGCCCTGCTGATGGTCAACCGCTTCCGCGAGGAACGCGGCAACGGCGCCACCATCGCCCAGGCCGTCGAACGCACCTCAGCCACTGCCGGGCGGACCGTCGCCTTCTCCGGGCTGACGGTGGCCGTCGCGCTGTCCGGCCTCTTCGTCTTCACCAGCCCGGTCTTCCGGGCGGTCGCCGCGGCCGGCGTCTCGGTGGTGGTGATCGCCGTCACGGCGGCGCTCACCCTGATCCCCGCGCTCCTCGGCGTCGTCGGGCGCCGGATCAAGACTCCGAGCGCCCCGGTGCCGGACGAGGGATTCTTCTCCCGGGTGGTCCGGGTGGTGCAGAAGCGTCCGGTGCCCGTGATGCTCGCCTGCGTCGCGCTGCTGCTGGCCGCCGGCGCGCCGTTCCTCGGCTCGCAGTGGCGCAACTCCGGCGCCGACGTCCTGCCGAAGTCCTTCGCCGCCCGGCAGGTGGCACAGACCGTCGACCAGCGCTTCCCGCAGCAGACGCCCGCCCCGGTCACCGTGGTGGTCGAGGCGGACCAGGCCAAGGCCCAGGCGTACGCCGACCGGGTGGTCGCCCAGTTGCCGGGGGTGAGCGGCGTCCGGGCCGTGGCCCCGGTCGGCGACGGGCTCAGCACGGTGGACGTCCTGGTCAAGGGCGATCCGCAGGGCGCCGAGGCGAAGAAGGCGGTCGACGAGCTGCGGGAGAACCGCGGCGGGCTGACCACCTACGTCACCGGTGACGCCGCCTCGGTGGTCGACTTCCAGCACGAGATCTCCAGCCGCGGCCCGTGGGCGCTCGGCCTCGTCGCGGCGGGCACGCTGATCCTGCTGTTCATGATGACCGGCTCGGTGGTGATGCCGGTCAAGGCGCTGCTGATGAACGTGCTCTCGCTGGGCGCCTCGCTCGGCGCGCTCACCCTCGTCTTCCAGCACGGCTACTTCAGCGGGTTGCTCGGCTTCACCCCGACCGGCGGACTGGAGACCTTCATCCCGGTCCTGGTCTTCGCCTTCGCCTTCGGCCTCTCGATGGACTACGAGGTCTTCCTGCTCGCACGGATCAAGGAACTGCACGACCAGGGGTACGACTCCACCAAGGCCGTCCAGCTCGGGCTCCAGCGCAGCGGCCGGATCATCACCTCCGCGGCGCTGCTGATGGTGATCGTCTTCGCCGGGTTCGCGGCCGGGCAGATGCTCATGGTCAAACAGATGGGCATCGCCCTGGCGGTGGCCGTCGCGGTGGACGCGACACTGGTCCGCTGCCTGCTGGTCCCGGCCACCATGTCGCTGTTCGGCAAGCTCAACTGGTGGGCCCCGGCCCCGCTGCGCAGCCTGCACCGGGTGATCGGACTCAGCGAGCACATCAAGCTGCCCCCGCTCGCCCTGCCGGGCCGGCTGCCGGCACCCCGGCTGCCCGGCGTCCGGCCGCTCGCCCCGGCCGCCGACTGAGGGCCGGGGGCCCGGGCCGGGGCGGAGGCTGCCGGGGGCGGAGGCTGCCGGGGGTGGGGGCTGTCGGGGCGCGGGCTCAGCGGTTGACGCAGGCGTTGCCGTAGCTCGGGGTCAGCGCGGTGGCCGCGTCCAGCACCCCGCAGGCGGAGGCCGAGCCGGTGCCGGCGGCCAGCAGGCCGATCAGCGCGGCGGCGAGGATCAGGGCGGAGCGGGTGGTGCTGCTCATGGCGGTGCTGCTCATGGCGGGGACTGCCTCTCTGGGTGGACTGCTGCCCAGCACAACGCCCGAGCCGCGCCCCGGGCATGCGGCACTCGCCCGTTCGGCGTAGCGGATGTCCCGGCCCGCACCCGCTCGGGTCAGGCCAGCCGGCGCAGCAGCGTGACGGCCTCGCGCAGCACCTGCTGCTCCGGCGGGCTGAGCCGTTCGGCGATGGCGGTCGCTATCGCGCCCTCGCGGCGGGCCCGCTGGGCGTGCAGGGCGCCGGTGCCGCGCGCGGTGGCGGCGATCAGCACCTTGCGGCCGTCGCTGGCGTGCGGCTGCTGCTCGACCAGGCCCGCCTCGGTCAGCAGGGCGACGGTGCGGGCCATCGACTGGTGGCGCACCCGCTGCAGGTCGGCCAGCTCGCTGGTGGTGCGGGGGCCTTCGCGGACCAGCCAGCCGAGTACCGCCGCCTGGTTCTGCGGCAGCTCGTCGCCGACCCGCAGGCCGCGGACCAGGGTGCCGAGGGCGAGTCGGAGCTCGGCGGCGAGTTCCAGGGGGTCGACGTCATCCATGTGATCAGCCTAGCGCCTCGGCGTACAGCAAAACTGCACAGCCTTGCTGTACTGTTTTCCTCATGCGACTGACGAAGCTTGGCCATGCCTGTGTCCGGATCGAGCGCGGCGGCTCCACCGTCGTGATCGACCCCGGCATGTTCACCGAGGACGACGCGGTGCGCGGCGCCGACGCCGTCCTGATCACCCACGAGCACTTCGACCACTTCGCGGAGGACCGGCTGCGGGCCGCCGTCGCGGCCGACCCGGGTCTGCGGATCTTCACCAACCGGGCGGTGGCCGGGCGGCTGGAGGGGATCGGCGCCCACGTCACGGTGGTCGGCGAGGGCGACGCCTTCGAGATCGACGGGCTGGAGGTGAGCGTGCACGGCGAGTGGCACGCGGAGATCCACCCCGACATCCCCCGGGTCGGCAACATCGGCTTCCTGCTCGGCGGCAGCCTCTTCCATCCCGGTGACGCGCTCACCCTGCCGCCGCACCCCGTGGAGACCCTGCTGCTGCCGATCGCGGGTCCCTGGACCAAGGTCTCCGAGCTGATCGACTACGTCCGGGAGGCGGGGCCGTCGCGGGCGCTGGCGATCCACGAGGCCGTCCTCAGCGACGTCGGCCGGATGGTCCACGGCCGGCTGCTCGGCGAGAGCGGCCCGGGCACCGGCGCGGAGCTCACCCAGCTCGGCGTCGGCGAGGGCGTCGACCTGCCCGGCTGACCCGGCCGGCCGGTCCGCCCGGCACCCCCGCCGGGGGAACCGGGCGGACCGGCGGCTTCGTCCCTCAGGGCATGGACTACCTGCCGGAACTCCTCGCCGCGCTGCCCGCCCTGGACGCGGGCGCCGAACCGCCCGGGCCGTGGCGGCTGCGCCGCGCCGGACTGCTGGACCTGTCGCCGACGGGGGAGTGCGTGATCGAGGACCCGCTCGGCGGCAGCGCGTACGCCCCCGGGGTCGGACCCGGCCCGCACCCCGTCTACCTGGTGGTCGACGAGGACGTCGAGCGGCCCGAAGTGCTCGCCGCCCTGCTGCACTTCGGAGCCACCGCACCCGTCGAGGTGGACGACACCGGCGACCCCGTGTCCACCGACTCGGGCCTGCTGCTGCTCCACGGACTCCCGCCGGCCGGGGTGCCCGCACTGGTCGACCGGGCGCTCGCCGCGCTGCGCCGCGAGACCCCGACCGAGCACTGGAGCCGCGCCGACCACCTCGCCGGACACCTGTCCGCCGACCGCCCGCCCGTCGACGGCGAGCCGGGGGACTTCGCCGAGGGCCACCTGCTGCTGCCCGATGCGGCGTCAGGCGGCCCGGCGCTGGCGCTGCTGGTCGACCTGGACGGCTTCCGGCTGGCACCCGTCCGCGACGCGGCGGGCGCCGTCACGGCCCTGCTGGTCCACCGCTGAGCACCGGCCGCCTGCCGCGTGCCGCCCGCCGGTCGCGGCGGACGGCGGACGGTGGGCGGACGGCTCAGGCCGTGACCGGCTCCGGGGCCGCGGTGAACGGGCGCCCGTCCAGCGTCCAGTGCGGATCCGGGACGATCTCCAGCGCCGCGTAGACGTGCGCCGCGACATCGGTGTGGTGCAGCGGCAGGACCGGTGCGCCGGGGGTGATGTCCGGGCCGCTGGCGGCGATCCAGGCGGTCCGTTCCACCTCGCTGCGCCCGCCGTGGCCGCCCTGGTCGACGTGGCCGTGGTCGGTCACCACGATGACCGTCCACTCCTCGGCGGCATACCCCGGGCGGCTCTCCACGGCGGCCAGCAGCCGCCCCAGACGGCGGTCGGCGGCCTCGGCCGAGCGGCGGTACTCCGCGCCGCAGCCGGTGAAGTGCGCGGTCTCGTCGACCGCGCCGAGGTAGACGAAGGACGCCTGCGGGTCGTCGTCACTGCGCCCGAGCACGTACTCGGCCTCCGCGGTGACCCGCTCGTCGACGACCTCCCAGGCCGCTGGGGTGTCCTCGAGCGGCGCGATGTACGACAGCCGGCCCGGCGCGGCGAACAGCGGGCCGCCGCTGCGAGCCAGGAACAGCGGCTCCCAGCCGCCGGCCGCGAAGGTCCGGCGGCGGTGGGTGGCGGCCAGCCGGGTGGTGAAGTCGGGGAACACGTCGAGCCGGTTCCCGCCGAGGTGGTTGCCGAGCACCCCGTGCTTGGCCGGGCCGACCCCGGTGACGATGGTCGCCCAGCAGGGTCCCGACATGGTCGGGGTCGCGTCGTCGACCATCACCGGCGCCAGGAAACCGGCCTTCGCGACCGCGTCCAGGTGCGGGGTGTGCAGCTCGGGCAGCAGGTCGAGGCGGACGCCGTCGATGCCGACGACCAGGACCCGGCGCGGGCCGGTGGGCCAGAGGCTGGACATGGGGAGGTGCTCCGTCCGTACAGGTGTGGGGGCCTGCCCGGCACCCTAACCGGACTGACGGGCCATCGGAACGCCCCCGGCCCGGGACTGCGGGGTGGACGGCCGCAGAGTTCGCCCGATGTCCGCCGGATGTTCGGCCGGAGTTATCCCGCACCCGCCGGACGGCGGACCGCCGCCGCCTCGTCCCGGCTTCGCCGCCGGGCCGTGGCGGGGCTGCCGCCCGGGCCGCCGCCGGGCCCCGGGCGGGCCGGCGGTAGCCTGGTCGGCATGGTGAGGATCGGACTGACGGGCGGGATCGGTGCGGGCAAGAGCGAGGTGTCGCGACAGCTCGCCGAGCTCGGCGCGGTGATCGTCGACTCGGACCTGATCGCCCGCGAGGCAGTGGCCCCCGGCACCGACGGCCTGCGGGCCGTGGTGGCCGAGTTCGGCACCGGCGTGCTGCTGGCCGACGGTTCGCTGGACCGCCCCGCGCTGGGCCGGATCGTGTTCGCCGACCCGGACCGGCTGGCCGCACTGAACGCGATCGTCCACCCCCGGGTACGGGCCCGGTCCGCCGAACTGGAGGCCGCCGCCGGGCCGGGCGACGTGGTGGTGCACGACGTGCCGCTGCTCGCCGAGAACGGCCTCGCCCCGCTCTACGACCTGGTCGTGGTGATCGACGTCCCGGACGACATCCGGCTGGACCGGCTGGTCCGGCTGCGCGGCATGGCCGAGGACGAGGCCCGGGCCCGGATGGCCGCCCAGGCGACCCGGGAGGCCCGGCTCGCCGTCGCCGACCTGGTGATCGACAACAGTGGCCCGCTGGCCGACCTCGCCCCCCGGGTGCAGGAGGTCTGGCAGCGGCTGAAGGAGCGTCAGGCGGGCTGAGGCGCCGCCGCCCGCCGCCCGGCCGCCGCGGCCAGCCCCCGGATCAGCGGGTGCACGGCCGTGCCGTCGCCCGCCAGCTCCGGCTGGAAGAGCGTGGCCAGGTAGAACGGGTGCCCGGGCAGCTCCGCGATCCGCACCTCGCCCGCCTCGTCCCGCCCGCTGAACCGCATCCCGTGCGCCTGGAGCGCCGCCAGCTTCGGGCCGCTCGGCCCGTACGAGCAGTGGTAGCGCTCGACCGTGCGCTGCGCCCCCAGCAGCCGGGCGGCCAGCGAGCCGGGGTCGAGCGTGACCACACCCTCGTGGCCGACCAGGGAGCAGGCCAGCGGCTCGATCAGCGGGTCCGCCGCGCCCGGATCGTTCTCGGCGTGCGCCGCCCCGGCCAGGCCGCAGACCGTCCGCGCGAACTCCAGCACCGCGTGCTGGAAGCCCCCGCAGGTGCCGAGGAACGGGATGGCCCGCTCGCGCGCCGTGCGGGCCGCCGCCACCGCTCCCGCCTCACTGCGGTACGGGCTGCCCGGCACCAGCCAGACGGCGTCGAAGCCGGCCACCGCGTCCGGCTCGGCGGCCTCCTCGGTGGGGATCCAGTAGGCGTCGAGCGGCAGTTGGTCGCGCCGGGCGAGGGCGTCCAGCAGGCCGGGGATGCGGGCGTGCGAACGGACACCGGCGGAGCGGTCGCCGACCAGGGCGAGCCGCGGGGTGCGGTAGGCGGTGGCGGGGCCGGTGATGGCCGGTTCGGTGGTGGCCTGTTCGGTCGTGGTGCGGTCGGTCGTGGTGTGCTCGGTCATACGGCCATCCTGGGGCGCCGGGCGGCATCAGCGCCAACGATCATCCGTGACCGCCCGATCAGCTCCACTGATGGACGATGCCGACCGGCGGCCGCCGTCCGGGCCCGCACAATGGGGCTCATGGACCCGGTCTTCCTGCGCACCTTCACCGTCGTCGTCCGGCTGGCCTCCTTCTCGGCCGCGGCCCGCGAACTCGGGTACACCCAGTCCGCGGTCTCCCAGCAGGTGGCGGCCCTGGAGACGGACCTCGGAGCGGTGCTGCTGGAGCGCCGCCCGGTCCGGCCGACCGAGGCGGGGGAGCGGCTGCTGGAACACGCGGCCCCACTGCTGCTGCGGCTGGACGCCGCCCGCGCGGACATCCGGCGGCTGGCCGGGGCCCGGCCCGCCCGGCTGGTGGTCGCCGCGTCGGCGTGCGCCGTCACCGACCGGCTGGCCCGGGCGCTGGCCGAGGTCCGCGGCTCCCACCCGCGGCTCGACCTGACCCTGCGCCAGCTGCCGCGCGCGGCCGTACCCGCCGAGGTCGCCACCGGAACGGCCGACCTCGGCCTGGTGGACGGCGTGGCCGCCCCCAGCGACCCGCTCGGCCACCCGGACGTCGGCCCGCTGCTCACCCGGGCCGTCGCCGAGGAACCGCTGGCCGTGGCCCTGCCCGCCGGACACCCGCTGGCCGGCCGCACGCACCTCGCCCTGTCCGGCCTCGCCGACGCCCGGTGGCTGGACGCGCCGGAGACCGCCGTGCCACTGGACCGGCTGCGGACGGCGGTCGGCGCCGACGGGTTCCGCCCGGCCGCCCGGTACGAGGGCGGCGAACTGCGCGGCCTGCTCGCCCTGGTGGCCGCCGGCCACGGCCTCGCGCTGCTCCCGGCCGCCGTCCTGCGGGGCGTGCCCGGGGTGTCGGGGGTGCCACTGCGCTCGCCACGGCTGGTGCACCGCACCGAACTGGTCCATCCGGTGCTGGCACCCGGGAGCCCGGCCGCCCGCCTCGCCGAACTGCTCGACGCGGCCGGGGCGGAGGCGGGGGCTGCGGGAGCGGCGGGGGCGGACGGGGTGCAAGGATCATAATTCTGACGATGATGTGACATCGGTGCCGGTTTTGGTCAAGGTATGACCGTCACATGCCATGATCAGATCACGGGCGAGCACTCCCGGCCCCGGGAGAACGCCGGGTACCCGGCCGGTGGCATCGCCGCAGCCCGAGCCCGGCCCCGGCCCCCACGCCGGTCGGCCCCGGACCGGGCGCCCCGTCACCGTCCCTCGCACCAAGGGCAGTCGGGTTCCCCCCGCGGAGACCGATGCCCAGATCGGAGCCATCCAGTGGCACCCCGCCGCCCGCTGCACGCCGTCCTGGCCTACCCGAAGCGCTCACCGGTGACCTTCGGGTACGTCTGCATGCTGCTGGCCACCCATGCCTGGGTCAGCTACGGGCTGCCGGCCGACCGCGCCTCGTCCCTCCTGCGCCACATCAGCACCAACCTGACCAACCTCACCGACCACCCGGTCCAGGCCCTGATCGGCAGCACGCTGTTCTTCGACGGCACCCTGACGGACGTCGCCTCGCTGGAGTTCCCGGCCACCTTCATCACCCTGGGCCTCGGCGTCTGCTGCTTCCTCGCCCGCGCGGAACGGCGCTGGGGAGCGCTCCGCGCGTTCGGGGTCTTCCTGGCCGGCCACATCGGCGCGACGCTGCTCACCGCCGTGGTCATCATCCTCGCGCTCCGGCAGGGCTGGTACGACGACAGCGTCCGGAACACCCTCGACTTCGGCATCAGCTACGGCGCCCAGACCGTGCTGGCCGCCTGCACCGCCGGCCTGCCGCGCTGGGCCCGGCTGCCGTGGGCGGCCTTCGTCCTCGCCTGGCCGCTCGGCGGCGTCGACTGGTCCGAGCCGCTTCCGGACTTCACCGCCATCGGCCACCTCCTCGCCGCCGCCCTCGGCTTCGCCCTCCTCCTGGCCCGCCCCGAGACCCGGTGGGGCCGATCCGGCCGCACCGCCACCGCCGCGGCGACCGAGCCCGTGGCCGGCCCGCGTCGGTCGTAGCGCCTGACGGTCGGCGCCGGTGCAGGACTGTGCGGGACCGGTCCGGAGTCGTGGAGCGCGGGCACGGCTGTCCTCCGGCGGGTGCGGCGGTGTCCGCAGGACCCTACCGGCCGCCTCCGACGGCTCCGCCGGCCGCGGAGCCACCTGGTGCACGAGGCACGCCCCCGGGCCGGGGGGATCGCAGGTGCGGCCCGCGGCGCGGGGGCGCCTTTGCAAGGTCCCGCCGGGTCCGTCCGACGCGACTTCGCAAGCGCGCCCTCGGGGCTCAGTCCTTCGGCTGGAGCAGGTCCCAGCGGTTGCCGTACAGGTCCTCGAAGACCGCGACCGTGCCGTACGGCTCGTACCGCGGCTCCTCGAGGAAACGGACCCCGGCGGCGGTCATCCGGCCGTGGTCGGCCTCGAAGTCGTCGGTGATCAGGAAGTGGCCGACCCGGCCGCCGGTCTGGTCGCCGATCCGGGCCTCCTGCCCGGGGCCGTCGGCCCGGGCGAGGAGCAGGCCGGACTCGCGCGAGCCGCGCGGGGCGACCACCACCCAGCGCTTGCCTGCGCCGCGCGGGGTGTCCTCGCGCAGCTCGAAGCCGAGGGAGCCGACGTAGAACGCGATGGCCTCGTCGTAGTCGCGGACCAGCAGGGCGGTGAGGGAGATGTGGGACATGCCCGCGATTCTCCCAGGTCCCCGTCCACCGGTCCCGCGCCCGGCCCGCGCCCGGCCCGCGCCCGGCTCCCGCGGACTACGCCTTGCGGCCGACCGCCGCCCAGATCGCCACCTCGTGGTCGGTCGGCTCGGGCTCCTGGTCGGGCCGCCACTGCGGGGCCGTGACCAGGCCCGGCTCGGCGAGCTCCAGTCCCTCGAAGAACCGTGCCACCTGCTCCCGGCTGCGCATGCTGAGCTGGGCGGTGGCGGCCCGGTAGACCGCCGGGCCCTTCGCGGCCTGCTCCGGGGTGGTGAAGTCGCCAGTGGCGTGCGAGAGCGCGAGGTGGCTGCCGGCCGGCAGGGCGTCCAGCAGGGTGCGCACGATGCCGTACGGGTCGTCCGCGTCGTCGATGAAGTGCAGGACGGCGAAGAGCAGCAGGCCGACCGGCCGGTCGAAGTCGATGACCGCCCGGACCGCCGGGTCGGCCAGGATCGCCTTCGGGTCGCGCAGGTCGCCCTGGACCACGCTGACGCTGCCGCCCGCCGAGCCGGCCAGCAGGGCCCGGCCGTGGACCAGCACTATCGGGTCGTTGTCCACGTACGCGACCCGGGCCTGCGGCAGGATCTCCTGGGCGACCTCGTGGGTGTTGCCCGCGGTGGGTATGCCGGTGCCGATGTCCAGGAACTGGGTGATGCCCTGCTCGGCGAGGTGCCGCACCGCGCGCTGCAGGAAGGCGCGGTTGGCACGGGCGCTGATCCGGACCAGCGGGCCCAGCGAGACGACCTGCTCGGCGGCCTCCCGGTCGGCCGGGAAGTTGTCCTTGCCGCCCAGGTAGTAGTCGTACATCCGGGCCGGGTGCGGCACGTCGGGACGCAGGTCGACCGGCACGTGCGGCTCCTCGTCCTCGCCCGACATCCAGTCCAGCGAGACGTCCTGATGGTCGGTCATCGGATTTCCCCCGTTGCGCTCGTGCTGTCGCAGGCAGCATAGACGGGACCGGCGGGGTTGCCGGGGCACAACGGGCAACTGGGTCCGGCCGGCATCCGCGGAGAGCCGCCGCCCGGCCGCCGGTCAGCCGTTCTCCGGCAGCGGCTCGGGGCCGGCCTCCGGGTCCCCGGTGCGCAGGTAGCGCGCGCCGCTGCCGGCCAGGCCGGCCCGGTCGTGGGCGTTGTAGAGCGCGCAGCGGGTCAGTGACAGGCAGCCGCAGCCGATGCAGCCGGTCAGCTTGCGCTTCATCAGCTCCAGTTCGGCGATCTGCTGGTCGATCCGGCCCTGCCAGGTCCGGGCGACGCCGTTCCACTCCTCGTGGTTGGGGGCCCGGTCGACCGGCAGCCGGTCCAGCGCCGTCCTGACCTCCTCCAGTGACAGTCCGACCTGCTGGGCGGCCCGGACGAACGCCACCCGGCGCAGCGTGGCGCGGGCGAACCGGCGCTGGTTGCCGGTGGTGCGCTCGGAGTGGATCAGGCCCATCCGCTCGTAGTAGCGCAGCGCGGAGGCGGCCAGGCCGCTGCGGTCGGCGAGCTGGCCGATGGTCAGGAGGTCGTGCCGGGAGGGTCCCATGGCTGCCGAGGATAGCCGCTTGACCTGAAGCTCACTTCAAGTTGCAGGATCTTGCCATGACCACCGCAGCCACCACCGAGCGGCAGTCCGCGGCCTCCTACGGGTTCGCCGACCTGCCCGACCTGCTCTCCCTGATGACCGGCGCCGAGAAGCACGGCGCGGCCGCCACCTCCACCCTCGACGTCCTGTGGGTGCTCTACGACCGGGTCCTGCGGGTCTCCCCGGACACCGTCGACGCCCCCGACCGGGACAGGTTCCTGCTCTCCAAGGGCCACGGCCCGATGGCCTACTACGCCGTGCTGGCGGCCAAGGGCTTCCTGCCGGCCGACCTGCTGACCGGCTTCGGCACCTACGACTCCCCGCTCGGCCACCACCCGGACCGGCTGCTCGTCCCGGGCGCCGAGATCGGTTCCGGCTCGCTCGGCCACGGGCTGCCGCTCGCCGTCGGCACCGCGCTCGGGCTGCGGGCCCGGGGGCTGACCGACCCGGCGGTGTGGGTGCTGCTCGGCGACGCCGAGTTCGACGAGGGCAGCAACCACGAGGCGGTGGCCTACGCCGGTGCGGCCGGGCTGGAGCGGCTGCACACCGTCGTCATCGACAACGCCTCCGCCACGCACGGCTGGCGCGGCGGCATCGCCGCCCGGTTCGAGGCCGAGGGCTGGTCGGCCGAGACCGTCGACGGGCGCGACCACGAAGCCCTGTACCGCGCGTTCACCGCCCCGCACCCGGGCCGCCCGCACGCGGTGATCGCCCGCGTCGAGCCCAAGAACGCCTGAACGCCCCGCCCGCCCAGCCGCCCCGCCCGCCGCTCCCGTCCCACCGCTCCCTCCACCACCGCAGAGGAACCCAGATGGACACCGTCGAGACCATGCGAGACCGCTTCATCGACATCACCGCCGGCCTGCTCGACACCGACCCCCGGCTGGCCGTGGTGCTCGCGGACATCAGCGCGGCCGGCTTCGCGGACGCCGCGGTCCGGCACCCCCACCGCGTGATCAACGTCGGCATCCGCGAGCAGCTGCTGATCGGCGCGGCCGGCGGGCTGGCGCTGGCGGGCCTGCGGCCGGTCGCGCACACCTTCGCCAGCTTCCTGGTCGAGCGCCCCTTCGAACAGGTCAAGCTCGACCTCGGCCACCAGGGCGTCGGCGCGGTCCTGGTGAGCGCCTCCGGATCGTACGACTGGCCGGCCGGCGGGCGCACCCACATGGCACCCGGGGACGTCGCCCTGCTCGACACCCTGCCCGGCTGGAACGTCCACGTCCCCGGCCACCCGGACGAGGCCGAGGCGCTGCTGCGGCACGCCGCGGCGGCCGGCGACAGCCTCCAGTACGTGCGGCTGTCCGTGCACAGCAACGCGTACGCCCTGCCGGTCGAGCCCGGGCGCTTCCTGACGGTCCGGCAGGGCAACGGGCCGGTCGTGCTGGCGGTCGGGCCGATGCTGGACGCGGTCCTGATGGCCACCGAGGGGCTGGACGTCACGGTGCTGTACGCCGCCACCGTGCGGCCGTTCGACGCGGCGGGCCTGCGGGCCGCCCTCGGCGGCGTCGCCGACGTGGTCCTGGTCGAGCCCTACCTGGCGGGCACCTCCGCCAACGCGGCCCACGACGCGCTCGCCCACCTCCCGCACCGCGTCCTCGCCCTCGGCGTTCCCCGCGAGGAGCACCGCCACTACGGCACCATCCCCGAGCACCTGGCCGCGTACGGCCTCGACGCGGCGGGCCTGCGGCGGCGGATCACCGACTTCCTGGACCACGGCCGCACGGCGTGAGGCACGGGGCTTCGGGCGGGGCCGTTCCCGCCGTTGCCGTCGTGAGGTGGGTGGTGTTCCCGTTCCGCGCAGTTCCCCGCGCCCCTGTGGGGGCGCGCCGGGAGGGGGTACCTCAGCCGACGTGGATCACCGCCGTCGAGTCGGGGCCGAGCACCAGTGTTCCATCGCCGCCGGGCCGGGCCTCGCCGAAGGCGGCGAGGGTCCGTGCGTAGGGGGCGTCGAGGGGGACGGCGGTGGTCCCGGTGCCGCCGATCCGCACGGCGACGCGGTACGGGCCGCGCCGCACCACCAGCACTCCTTCCGCGCGGTCGTGGTCGACCCGGACCGCCGCGAGGTCCGGGTCCATCAGCTCGGGGGCGGCGCGCCGCAGCCGGATCAGCTGCCGGTACCAGTCGAGGAGGCGGGCGTGCCGGGGGAGAGCGGGCTCGGACCAGTCCAGGGTGGAGCCGAGGACGGTGGAGCGGGCCTGCGGATCGGGGACGTCCTCCGCGGCCCAGCCGTGTTCCGCGAACTCCCGCCGCCGGCCCTGCCGGACGGCCTCGGCGAGCCCCGGGTCGGTGTGGTCGGTGAAGTACTGCCAGGGGGTGGCCGCGCCCCACTCCTCGCCCATGAAGAGCATCGGCGTGAACGGCGAGGTCAGCACCAGCGCCGCCCCCGCCGCGAGACGCCCCTGCGGCAGCGAGGCGGACAGCCGGTCCCCGGTGGCCCGGTTGCCGACCTGGTCGTGGGTCTGCAGGTAGCCGAGCAGTCGGTGCCCGTACCCGGTGGGGAACGGGCGGCCGTGCCGGCGCCCGCGGAACGTCGACCGGGTGCCGTCGTGGAAGAACCCACGGGTCAGCGTCTTGGCCACGGCCGCGTACGGGTCCTCGGCGAAGTCGCCGTAGTAGCCCTGGGATTCGCCGGTCAGCAGGGTGTGCAGGGCGTGGTGGAAGTCGTCGCTCCACTGCGCGGTCAGCCCGAGACCGCCGGCCTGGCGCGGGCCGGTGGTCCGCGGGTCGTTCAGGTCGGACTCGCCGACCAGGAACAGCGGGCGGCCGGTCGCCGCCGCCAACCGGTCGACCTCGCCGGCGAGTTCCTCCAGGAACGGCAGCGCCCGGTCGTCCGCCAGGGCGTGCACGGCGTCCAGCCGCAGCCCGTCGATCCGGTAGTCCCGCAGCCAGGCCAGCGCGCTGCCGATCAGGTAGTCGCGGACCTCGTCGGAGCCCGGCGCGTCCAGGTTGACGGCGGCGCCCCACGGGGTGTGGTGCCGCTCGGTGAAGTACGGGCCGAAGGCGGGCAGGTAGTTGCCGGACGGCCCGAGGTGGTTGTGGACCACGTCCAGCACCACGCCGAGCCCGTGCCGGTGCGCTGCGTCGACGAACCGCTTCAGCCCGTCCGGGCCGCCGTACGGCTCGTGCACCGCCCACAGCGACACCCCGTCGTAGCCCCACCCGTACCGGCCGGGGAACGGGCAGACCGGCATCAGCTCGACCAGGTCCACCCCCAGCTCGACCAGGTGGCCGAGCCGCTCGGCGGCCGCGTCGAAGGTCCCCGCCGGGGTGAAGGTCCCCACGTGCAGCTCGTACAGCACCGCCCCGGGCAGCGCCCGGCCCGACCACGCGGTGTCCGACCAGGCGAAGGCGGTGTGGTCGACGGCCCGGCTGGGGCCGTCGGGCCCGTACGGCTGGCGCGGCGAACGCGGGTCGGGCAGCGCCGGACCGCCGTCGAGGCGGAAGCCGTAGTCCCCGGCCGGCGCCTGGCCGTGCCACCAGCCGGGCCGCCCGCCGTCCGGCTGCAGCGGGTGCGCCGCACCCGCCACCTCCACCTCGACCCGGCCGGCGGCCGGCGCCCACACCTCGTACCGCCGCACCCCCGTCACGGCCGCGGCCCCGGCGTCAGCAGCGCGACCGGGAGGTGTTCCAGCAGATCGGCGACGCGCGCCGGGCCGCCCGGGAAGTGGCGCCCGGTCAGCTCGTCGGTCCACGATCCCGGCGGCAGGGCCAGCGCGGTGTCCGCCCAGCCGCCGCGCCGGTGCAGCCCGTACGGCAGCCGGGTGGCCAGCGCCAGCACGTCCTCGCCGCGGCCGAAGGCGAGCAGGTGCTCGGCGGCCGGGCCGGTCGCGGCCAGTGGGCGGTACGAGCCGAACGGGTGGGTACGGCGCAGGTGCAGTGCGGTGGTGGTCAGGTGCAGCTTCTCCCGGGCGAGGTCGCCGGGTCGGTCGGCCGGTGAGTCGGTCAGCCGGACGGCGAGCGCGCCGAGGTCCACCGGCGCCCGGTTGTCCGGGTCGACCAGGGTGTACAGCGGCTCCTCGCTGCCCTGGTAGAGGTCGGGCACCCCGGGCGCGGCCAGCTGCAGCAGCGCCGCGGAGAGGCTGTTGCTGCGGGCGAACGGCGCCAGCAGCTGGACCAGGCCGTCGATCCGCGGGCAGAGCCCGATGTTGCCGAGCACGCCCCGGGCGTACTCGGTCAGCCACCGTTCGAACCGCTCGTCGGGGGCCGTCCAGGAGGTGTGCACCTTGGCCTCGCGGGCCGACTTCAGCAGGGTGCTGACCAGCCGTTCGGGGCCGATCGGCCAGGCGGCGACCAGGGTCTGCCAGAGCAGCCAGGCCGTGGGGCGGTCCGGGCACGGCCCCGCGGCCGTGGTCCAGGCCGCGCACTCGGCCGCCCACAGCTCGGGCAGCTCGGTGAGCACGGCCAGCCGGGCCCGGGCGTCCGCGCTGCGCTTGGTGTCGTGGGTGGACAGCGCCGTCATGCCGGACGGCCGGTGCTGCTCCAGCTCGGCGCACCAGCGGTGGAAGTCGGCCGGGCGCACCCCCGGTCGGCCGGGGTCGCCGCCGACCTCGTTCAGGGCGAGCAGCGCGGTCCAGCGGTAGAACGCGGTGTCCTCGACGCCCTTGGCGGCCACCGCCGACGCGGTCTGCCCGAACCGGGCGCAGAACTCGTCCTTCGCGGGGCTGCGCCCGAGCCGCCCGAGCGCCAGGTCGCGGACCAGGGCGACGGTGGGCCCGGGCTCCTCGCCGGCCTCGCGCAGCGCCTCGAAGACGGTGTCGAACTCCGCGACCGCCTCCGCCGGGGCGCTCTCGCCCGGCACCACGTACGGCCGGTACACCGGGTACTCGGTGAGCAGCGCCCGCAGCGCGTGCCGCAGCTCGCCCGCGCCGTGGTCGGCGAGCGCCGGTTCGGCGGCGCAGATCCGTGCGGCGAGCCGGACGGCGCGCTCCACCTCGGCGGCCAGCTCGCCGTCGGGGGCGGTCAGCTCGGCGCGGGCCAGCCGGCCCGCCTCGGCGGCGCCGGTCCGGTCGGCGACGTCCCGCTGGTACGCGGTGACCAGCCGCTCGGCGCCCGCGTGGTCGGTCAGCACGCCGTCGATCCGGCGCAGCGCGTCGTACCCGGTGGTGCCGGCGCACGGCCAGTCGGCGGGCAGCCGCTCCTCACCGGTGAGGATCTTCTCCACCACGGTGTACGCGCCGCCGGTGGCCGCGGCGAGCTGCCGCAGGTAGCCGCGCGGGTCGGCGAGGCCGTCGGGGTGGTCGATCCGGAAGCCGTCCAGCACCCCTTCGGCGTGCAGCCGCAGCAGGGTGCGGTGGGTGGCCTCGAAGACCTCCGGGACCTCGACCCGGACCGCGATCAGCTCGTTGACGGTGAAGAACCGCCGGTAGTTCAGCTCCTCGGAGGACAGCCGCCACCAGGCCAGCCGGTACCACTGGCGGGCCAGCAGCCGCTCCAGCGGCAGTGCCCCGGTGCCGGGCCGCAGCGGGAAGGCGTGGTCGTGGTAGCGCAGCACGTCGCCGTCGACGGTGAGCTGGTCGAGTACTGCGCCGAGCCGGTCGCCGAGCAGCGGCAGCAGCAGCCGGCCGCGTCCGGGCGCGTCCTCGGGGCCGGGCTGGGCGGTCCAGTCGATGTCGAACCAGGGCGCGTACGGCGAGTCGGGGCCGTCGCGCAGGACCTCCCACAGCGGGCGGTTGAGCTGCTCGGGGACGGGCAGCGCCATGTGGTTGGGGACCACGTCGGCGATCAGGCCGAGGCCGTGCCGGCGGGCCTCGGCGGCCAGCGCGCGCAGCGCCGGCTCGCCGCCGAGCTGCTCGCTGATCCGGGTGTGGTCGACGGTGTCGTAGCCGTGGGTGGAGCCGGGGACGGCTTCCAGCAGCGGCGACAGGTGCAGGTGCGAGACGCCGAGGGCGGCCAGGTAGGGCACCGCGCGCTCGGCGTCGTGCAGGGTGAAGCCGGGCTGGAGCTGGAGCCGGTAGCTGGCCGTCGGCGGTCGGGCGGCGGCTGAGGTCATGCGGTGATGCCTACCCGTGCGGCGGGCGGGTTACCTCCGTCCTGGTACGAATGGCGCAGTGCAGCGGTGGTGGCGGGGGGCGCCGGGGCCGGTGGTGGGGCGGCTCAGGCGGGCCGCTGGAGGACCAGCAGGGAGCGGTCGGCGAGCCACAGGGTGTCGCCGGCTTTCACCCGGGTGCCGGTGCCGGGGGCGGGCAGCACCGGCAGGGTGGTGTCGACCACCACCACCCAGGCCTCGCCGTGGCCGGCCGGGACGGTGAACTCCAGCTGTTCGGAGCTGGCGTTGAAGAGCAGCAGGAAGGAGTCGTCGACGATCTTCCCGCCGCGCCGGTCGGGCTCGGAGATGGCGTTGCCGTTGAGGAAGACGGTGAGCGACTTGGCGTAGCTGGTGGACCAGTCCCGCTTGGTCATCTCCTCGCCCGCGGGGGTGAACCAGGCGATGTCGGTCAGGTCGTCGTGGGTGCCGGAGACCGGGCGGCCGTGGAAGAACCGGCGGCGGCGGAACACCGGGTGGTCGCGGCGCAGCCAGATCATGCCCTGGGTGAACTCCAGCAGCTCGGCCTGCGGTCCGCGGCCCTCGGGCCAGTGCACCCAGGTGAGCTCGTTGTCCTGGCAGTAGGCGTTGTTGTTGCCCTGCTGGGTGCGGCCGAGCTCGTCGCCGTGCGAGAGCATCGGGACGCCCTGGGAGAGCATCAGGGTGGCGATGAAGTTGCGCTGCTGGCGGGCTCTGAGCGCGAGCACGGCCTGGTCCTCGGTGTCGCCCTCGGCACCGCAGTTCCAGGAGCGGTTGAAGGACTCGCCGTCCCGGCTGTCCTCGTGGTTGGCCTCGTTGTGCTTGTCGTTGTACGAGACCAGGTCGCGCAGGGTGAAGCCGTCGTGGCAGGTGACGAAGTTGATGGAGGCGATCGGGCGGCGGCCGTCGTCCTGGTACAGGTCGGAGGAGCCGGTCAGCCGGGAGCCGAACTCGGCCAGCGTCGCGGTCTCGCCGCGCCACAGGTCGCGGACGGTGTCGCGGTACATGCCGTTCCACTCGGTCCACAGCGGCGGGAAGTTGCCGACCTGGTAGCCGCCCTCGCCGAGGTCCCAGGGTTCGGCGATCAGTTTGGCCTGGGAGACCACCGGGTCCTGCTGGACCAGGTCGAAGAACGAGGACAGCCGGTCGACCTCGTGGAACTGCCGTGCCAGGGTGGCCGCGAGGTCGAAGCGGAAGCCGTCGACGTGCATCTCGGTGACCCAGTAGCGCAGCGAATCCATGATCATCTGGAGTACGTGCGGGCTGCGCATCAGCAGGCTGTTGCCGGTGCCGGTGGTGTCCTCGTAGAACCGCTGGTCCTTGGCGAGCCGGTAGTACGAGACGTTGTCCAGGCCGCGGAAGGAGAGCGTCGGGCCCAGGTGGTTGCCCTCGGCGGTGTGGTTGTAGACCACGTCGAGGATCACCTCGATGCCGGCCGCGTGCAGCGCCTTCACCATCGACTTGAACTCCTGCACCTGCTGCCCGCGGTCCCCGGTGGAGGAGTACGAGGAGTGCGGGGCGAAGAAGCCGATGGTGTTGTAGCCCCAGTAGTTGGACAGGCCGAGGTCGCGCAGCCGGTGGTCGCGGACGAACTGGTGCACCGGCATCAGCTCGATCGCGGTGACGCCCAGCTTGGCCAGGTGCTCGATCACCGCCGGGTGGGCCAGCGCCGCGTAACTGCCGCGGATCTCCTCGGGGATGCCGGGGTGCAGCTTGGTCAGGCCCTTGACGTGGGCCTCGTAGAGCACGGTGCGGTGGTAGTCGGTGCGCGGCGGCCGGTCGGTGCCCCAGTCGAAGTACGGGTTGATCACCACCGAGTGCATGGTGTGCGGGGCGGAGTCCAGGTCGTTGCGCCGCTCGGGGGCGCCGAAGTGGTACCCGTACACCGACTCGTCCCAGTCGATGTTCCCGCTCATCGCCTTGGCGTACGGGTCCAGCAGCAGCTTGGCGCTGTTGTGCCGCTGGCCGAGGCCCGGGTTGTGCGGGCCGTGCACCCGGAAGCCGTACCGCTGGCCCGGCTGGACGCCGGGCAGGTAGGCGTGCCGGACGAAGGCGTCCGTCTCGCGCAGCTCGATGGCGGTCTCCGAGCCGTCCTCCGCGATCAGGCACAGCTCGATCCGGTCGGCGCTCTCGGAGAACACCGCGAAGTTGGTGCCGGCTCCGTCGTAGGTGGCGCCGAGCGGGTACGGCTGCCCTGGCCAGACCTGCATATTCCCTCAACTTCCGTGTAGCGGACGGTCATTGGCGCCCACAGCCGGTGTTCCCGGCGGAGCCCCGCGGCATGTACCACCCGTCCGTACCGTGACGCACGGCACATGTCGCATACTCCCCAACGGCTGCCCGCAGACCGAACCCATTCACCACTTGTTCGCCCGAACGGGTGTCCGCTGGCCGAAAGTGACGGTGTTTCGACTCGCGTGACCGGTCTGTTGATCGGATCGTCGTGCCGCCAACGGGCTGCGCCCCGCGTGAGCGGGGCAGTACCCTTGATCGTCCGGCACGCCCACCGGACCACGTGCCGGCCCAGGACACCACCGGGGCCGCCACGGTTGAGACCGTGTCAGTGGACGGCCCGTCACCCCGGTGAGCGGAAGGCCGAGAGGTGAGGTGGCGCATGGGGTTCCCCGCCGACGGCCAGGGCGGGCCCGAGCAGGGCCCCCGGCGCAGCGAGGCGCCCACCCTGGTGATGCGGCCCTCCGGCGGCCCGCGCACCACCGTCCCGGGCCAGGCCGGCCCGGTCGAGGGCCCGCTGATGGCCTGGACCGCCGGCGAGTGGGAGAGCGCCTACCGCCGGGTCCGGCTGGCCGGCCGGGCCTACGTCTGGCTCAACCTGGTCGAGCAGAAGATGCGCGCCCTGGTCGACGTGGTGCTGCGCCCGCTGTACGCGCCCGCGCACGGCGAGGACTGGGTCACCGCCGCGGCCGGACCGGCCGGCGAGGAGTGGGTGCACCGGGCCGCCGCCGTCCGCGAGGTCAGCCGCCGCAAGGGCTACCTGCTCGACCCGGCCGACGACGACCCGCTGGTCTTCCTCACCCTGCCCCAGCTGCGCGAGCTGATGGTGCAGCACTGGCCCTGCTTCGAGCCGTACCTGGTGGACCGCCGCGAGGTCGAACTGGCGCTGGACGAGCTGGAGGTCGCCCGGCACGTGGTCTCCCGCAACCGCAGCCTGTCGCAGACCGTGCTCGACCAGACCGAGCGCGCCGCCGCCCGGCTGCTCGCGCTGCTCGACGGCGGCCACGGCGGGGTGCCAGCCGACGTGGTCGAGGAGCTGGTCGCCGGGCGCTACGCGGACGTGGTCGCGGTCCACGCCGACCGGGTCGGCCTGCAGCGCGAACTGCCGGTCGAGGATCTGCTGGACGGCGCCCGCCGGCTGGACGCGGTGGGCATCGGGCTCGGCATGCTCTGCCAGAACTACACCGGCAAGCGGCTGGTCCGGCTCGCCACCGACGGCTGCCGGGTCCGGCTGCTGTTCCTCAACCCCGCCTCCAGCGCCGTCCGCCGCCGCGAGCGCGAGCTCGGCATCGGCCGGGGCGAGCTGTCCCGCTCGATCGAGATGAACATCATGCACGTGCGCCGGGTCCGGGCCCGGCTGCGCGACCAGGGCGGGTTCGAGATCCGGGTCTTCGACGAGATGCCCCGCTTCACCGCGTACCTGGTCGAGGGCCCGCGCACGGCCGGGCCCGGCGGCCGCCGCCGCTCCACCGACTACGGCGTGGTCCAGCCCTACCTGCGCCGGGCCCGCGGCATCGAGTCGCCGGCCCTGGTGCTGCGCGGCGGGGCCGGGCAGGAGCCGGGCGGCACCGAGCCGGGCCTGCTGGAGGTATACCGGGAGGAGTTCGAGGGCGTCTGGGCGGACTCCAGGGCGGTCTCCTGACCTCGGGCGGGCGCCGACCGGCACCGGCCCCGGCTGCGGGCCTGCGCCAGGCGGCCCAGCGCGGGTTGCCGCCGGTGATCACCACGGATACCAACAGGTGAGCGGCGCGTCCCCCCGACCTGGACGGCCGCGGCCCGCACCTCCGTGACCCAGGGAGCCCGCCCGATGACCAGTCAGCCCGCCGCCGAGGCCGGCCCGGACCGCCGCAGCCTGCTGAGGACCGCCGCCCTCGCCACCGGCGCCCTCGCCCTGCCGGTCACCGCCGCCACGGCGGCCACCGCCGGCGCGGCCGAGCCGCCCCCGGCCGCCCGGCGGATCCCCTTCCTCGGGCCGCACCAGGCCGGGGTCACCACCCCGGCGCAGCCCTTCGCCACCTTCGTCGCCTGCAACGTCCAGGCCGCCGACCGGGCCGCACTCGAGCAGCTGCTGCGCACCCTGACCCGGCGGATCGGCTACCTCACGGCCGGCGGCCCGCCGCCCGACCCGGCCGGGGACAGCGGGATGCTCGGACCACTCGTCCCGGCGGACGGCCTCACCGTCACGGTCGGCGTCGGCGCCTCGCTGTTCGACCAGCGGTACGGCCTGGCCGCCGCCCGGCCGGTGCGGCTGACCGCGATGCGGGCCTTCCCCGGCGACCGGATGCAGGACGGCGCCACCCACGGCGACCTCTCGCTGCAGATCTGCGCGGACAGCCGCGACACCGTGCTGCACGCGCTGCGCGACCTGCTGCTGCACAGCGCGGGCGGGCTGCAGCTGCGCTGGCGGATCGACGGCTTCCAGAACGCCTCCCGCCCGGACGGCGCCCAGCGCAACCTGATGGGCTTCAAGGACGGCATCGCCAACCCCGACACCGGCTCCGACCGCGAGATGGACCGGCTGGTCTGGGTCGGCCCGGGCAGCGGGGAGCCCGCCTGGGCGGTCGGCGGCAGCTACCAGGTGATCCGGGTGATCCGGATGCGCGCCGAGGCCTGGGACGCCGTACCGCTCGCCGCCCAGGAGGCCGTCATCGGCCGTCACAAGGACAGCGGCGCCCCGCTCGGCGGCGCCGCCGAGACCGACCAGCCGGACTTCGCCACCACCCCGCAGGGCTCGCCGGTCCCGCCGGACGCGCACATCAGGCTGGCCAACCCGCGCAACCGGGAGAGCGCCGACAGCCGGATCCTGCGCCGCGGCTACAACTACGACCGCGGCGCCGACGCCACCGGCGGACTCGACCTCGGGCTGCTGTTCTGCTGCTACCAGCAGGACGTGGCCCGCCAGTTCGAAGCCGTGCAGACCCGGCTCGACGGCGAGCCGCTGGCCGCCTTCACCGTGCCCACCGGCGGCGGCTACTTCTTCGCGCTGCCGGGCGTCCGGGACGAGGAGGACTGGCTCGGGCGCGGCCTGCTGGCCGGCTGACCGCCGCCGTCCCGCCGTCCCGCCGTCCCGGCCGCCGGGCCGCCGTCCGTCCGCGAACGGCGGCCCGGCGGCCGGGCTGTCACAGGTGCAGGCCATGATGGAGCCCGTCACGGCAGCACAGACGGAAGGACGTGCCAGATGAGCTGGTGGAAGGGGCCACTGACCGGCTTCGACCTGGAGACCACGGGCACGGATCCGGAGCACTCCCGGATCGTCAGCGCCGCCCTGGTGGACACGCTGGGCGGCCGCACCGAGGCCGCCACCGGCTGGCTGCTCGACCCCGGCGTGCCGATACCCGCCGAGGCGACGGCCGTCCACGGCATCGCCGACGCCGACGCGCGCGGCCGGGGCCGCCCGGCCGCCGAAGGGGTGGAGGAGATCGCCCGCGCCCTGTGCGAGCGGCTGTCGGCCGGCCGGCCGGTGGTGCTCTTCAACGCCCCGTTCGACCTCTCGCTGCTCGACGCGGAGTTGCGCCGGTACGGCCTCCCGGGCCTGGCCGAGCGCCTCGGCGGCCGGGTCGGCCCGGTGCTGGACGCGCTGGTGATCGACCGCACCGTCGACAAGTACCGCAAGGGTTCCCGGACCCTGCAGCGGGTCTGCGAGGTGTACGGGGTCGAGCTGGCCGACGCGCACCAGGCGGGCAGCGACGCGCTGGCCGCGGTCCGGGTCGCGGTTGCGATCGGCGAGCGGTACCCGGCGCAGGCCGGGGAGCTGACCCCGGAGCAGCTGCACGACCGCCAGATCGACTGGTACCGGGCCTGGGCCGAGGGGCTGCAGGCCTGGCTGCGGCAGGGCAAGGAGCCGGGGGCGGTGGTCGACCAGCGCTGGCCGCTGCGCTGAGGCCGGCCCGGCGGTCCGCGGCGCCCCGGACGTCCGGCCGGCCGGAGGGTGTCAGGAGGCGGGGAAGTCGAAGCGGTAGCCCTGCGCGGTGAGCCAGGGCAGTAGTTGGGCGAGGGCCGCCACGGTCTGGCTGCGGTCGCCGCCGCCGTCGTGCAGCAGCACCACGCCGCCGGGCCGCAGGGTGCGCTGGACGTTGGCGACGATGGCGGCCACGCCCGGCCGGGCCCAGTCGCGCGGGTCGACCGACCAGCTGAGCGAGCGCATGCCGGCCGCGGCGGCGATCTGCTCGTTCTCAGCGGTGAAGTCGCCGCCCGGGGCCCGGAACCAGCCGACCTCGGCGCCCGGCCCCGCGGCCGCGGTGATCATGTCCTTGGCGGCGGTTATCTCGGACACCTGCCGGTCGTGCGCCAGGGTGTGCATCGGCTGGGGGTGGTGCACGGTGTGGTCGCACAGCCGGTGGCCCTCGGCGAGGATCCGGCGCACCGTCGCGGCGTAGGCGGTGGCGTTGGGGCCGATCTGGCAGAAGGTCGCGTGGGCGTGGTAGCGGGCCAGCAGGTCGAGGATCTGGCCGGTGGCGGGCCCCGGGCCGTCGTCGAAGGTGAGGGCCACCGTCCGGCCGCCGGAGGCGGTGGAGCGGATCAGCGCGGTGGCGCCCGCCGGCGGCGGCGCCTGCGGGGCGGAGGGCGTGGGGCTGCCCGCGGACGGCGTGGTGGTGCCGGGTGCCGGGGTGCCGGGCCGGGGTGCGGCGGGCCGGGTGGTGCCCGGCCCGGCCGGGGTGGCGGGCCGGGTGGTGGCGGGCGCCGGCGCGCTGCTCGACGCGGTGCCCGGGGTGGCGGCGGTGCCGGTCGGGGCCGGCACCGGGAGCGCGGACGGCGGGGCGGACGGTGAGGCGGACGGGCCCGAGGGCGGGGCGGCGGGCGTACCGGCGGCCCGGGCGGCCGGATCGGCGGCGCACCCGGCCAGCAGGGCGGGCAGCAGCAGGGCGGCGGCGGCCACGCCGACGGCACGGCGGTGCTGTGACAGCTGGTGCGGGAGCAGCAAGGTGACGACTCCTGAGGTCTCACCGGCCGCCTCGGGGCGGCCCGTTTCTGCCGCGTATGACGCCCGGCGTTCGGCCCCGGTTCCGCCGCCGGCGACCGCTCAGAACGGGTACCAGCGGACCGTGGTGTCGCCGGCCCGCAGCGAGTCGACCCGGCGGCGGAACTCGGCCAGCGCGGCGGGCGAGGCGGCGGCCTGCTGGGCCACCCAGGCGGCGCTGGCGGTCTCCCGGGCGCCGCGCAGGACCGCGAAACCGGGCCACTCCCGGACGTCCCAGCCGTAGGCGGCGGTGAACGCGGCGTACTCCTCGGCGGGGACGCCGTACCGGTCCTGGCTGAGCGCCAGCACCACCAGGTCGTGCTCGCGCAGGTCCTCGGCGACGTACTCCAGGTCGAGCAGGACCGGGCCGTCGGGGCCGAGGTGGACGTTGCGGGGCAGCGCGTCGCCGTGGATGAAGCCGGGTTCCAGCCGGGGTGTCAGCCCGGCGACGGCCTCGGCCGCCCGGATGCGGCGTTCGCGCAGGAAGCGGGCGTCGGCGGGGTCGATGTGCCCGTCGGCGGCGGCCAGCCAGCGGTCGACCGGGGCCAGCAGGTCGCGCGGCGGGAGCGCGAAGGGCGGTGCGGGCAGCCGGTGCAGGGCCAGCAGCAGCGGGGCCAGGTCGACCGGGCGGGCCGGGCCGGTGGCGGGCGGCAGCCGGTGCCAGAAGGTGACCGGGTGGCCCTGCGCGGCCACCGGCTCCGGCCGGTACGGGCGGACCACCGGGATGCCCCGGCCGTCCAGCCAGCCGGTGACCGCCAGTTCCTGGGCGGCCCGGGCGCCGAGCGCGGGGCCGCGGCCGACCTTGGCCACCACGGCGGGGCTGCCCAGGTCGAAGACGGCGTTCTCGCCGAGGGCCAGCAGGACGGCGTCGGAGGGGTCGGGCAGGTCGGCTTCGGCGCAGGCGGCGGCCAGCAGGGTGCGGGCGCGGGCCTCGTCGAAGGCGGCGGCGGGGGTGGTCATCGGGCGGCTCCGTCCGGGCGGGTGCCGCCCCATCCTGCCGCACGTGTCGGGCACGAACGGCGCCGGGCCCCGCGCGACGCGCGGGGCCCGTGCGGGGGTGGTGCGGTGCGGCGAGGTGGTGCGGGTCCGGCCGGCCGTCCCCGGTGCGGCCGGCCGGACCCCGGGATGCGGTTCCCCGGTGCGGGCGGGTCAGATCCCGGCGTGCTGCCGTTCGGCGGCGTGGCGGCCGGACGGCCCGGCGGGGGCCGGGACGGCCGGCGGCAGGCCCTCGCCGTGCGAGAGGTCGGGCAGCCAGGCCAGCCAGCGCGGCAGGTACCAGTTGCGCTCGCCGAGCAGGCTCATCGCGGCGGGCAGCAGCACGGCCCGGATCACGGTGGCGTCGATCAGGACGGCGACCGCGAGGCCCACGCCCATCTGCTTCATCGACTGCATGGACAGGGTGCCGAAGACCGCGAACACACCCACCATGATCACGGCCGCGCTGGTCACCACCCCGGCGGTGGACCGGATCCCGTACGAGACGGCCGCCGCGGTGGACAGGCCGCGGTCGTGCGCCTCCTTGATCCGGGAGACCACGAACACGTGGTAGTCCATGCTCAGGCCGAACAGGATGACGAACAGGAACAGCGGCACCCAGGACTCCACCGCGCCGACCCCGGCGGTGCCCAGCAGCGAGGCGCCGACGCCGTGCTGGAAGACCAGCGCCAGCACGCCGTAGGCCGCGCCGACCGAGAGCAGGTTGAGCACCACGGCGGTGACGGCGATGCCGAGCGAGCGGAACGAGGTGAGCATCAGTAGGAAGGCGAAGGCCACCACGAAGCCGAAGACCGGGATCATCGCGTCGGACATCTGCTGGTTGAAGTCGTGCGAGCCCGCGGTCTGGCCGGTCACCGGCGCCTCGGTGCCCGGCACCTTGAGCAGGGTCTGCGGCACCACCGAGGTGCGCAGCGCGCGCAGGGCGGCGGTGCTGGTGGCGTCGTTGCCGCTGCCGGGCAGCGGGACGTCGAGGGTGGCGACGTTCTGCGCCCGGTGGACGGTCAGCTGGATCGGGCCGTGCACGCCGGGGGTGGCGAGCGCCGCCTTCTGGAAGTCGGCGAGGGCCCGGGTCATCTCGGGGGAGCCGATGTCCCCGGCCTTGACCACCACGGTGGCGGGGGAGGGGCTGCCGGGGAAGGCGGCCTCGATCCGGGCGGAGGTGGCGACCAGCGCGTTGCCCTTCGGCAGTTGCTGCTGGAAGGTCAGGTTGGCGGTGTGCATGGTGAGCAGCGGCGCGGCCAGGCCCAGCAGCAGGCCGCCGGCCAGTACGGTGGCGGCGAGCGGGCGGCGCAGCACGGGGGTGAGCAGGGCGTTCCAGACCCGGCCGCCGTTGCCGGTGTCGGCGCCGCGCAGCCGGTGCAGCAGCGGGATCCGGCCCTTGTCGACCCGGTCGCCGAGCATCGAGAGCAGGGCGGGCAGCACGGTCAGCGAGCCGAGCACGGCGGTGATCACCACGATGATGGTGGCCAGTGACATGGCCTGGAAGTCGGCGATCCCGGTGAGGAACATGCCGGCCATCGCGACCACCACGGTGACGCCGGAGACCAGGACGGCCCGGCCGGAGGTGGCGGCGGCGATCTGCAGGGCGGTGGCGGCGTCCCGTCCGGCGGCCCGTTCCTCACGCTCCCGGCGCAGGTAGAACAGGCAGTAGTCGACGCCGACGGCGAGGCCGACCAGCAGCATCACCGAGCTGGCGTCGTCGCTGGTGTGCAGCAGGCCGCTGCTGAGCGCGACCAGGCCGCCGGCCGCGATGAACGCGGTGAGCGCGAGGACGACCGGCAGCACGGCGGCGACCAGCGCGCCGAAGGCGATCAGCAGGATGCCGAGCGCGAGCGGTACGGCGGTCCACTCGGCGCGGCTGAAGTCATTGGTGAACTGGTCCTGGAACCACTTGCCGGAGCTGGCCTCGCCGAACTCCTCGACGGTGAGGTCCCGGTGGGCGGCCTGCACCTTGCCGACGGCGTCGAGCAGGGCGGGCACGTTCTCCACCGCCTTGTCGTTGTCCCCGGCGACGGTGAACTGCAGCAGCGCCGAGTGGCGGTCGGCGGAGATCGCCCCGCTGTCGTACGGGCTGTGCAGGTCGGTGGCCCTGCCGGTGCCGTCGACCGCGGAGCGGACCTGGTCGACGACGGCGCGGAAGGCCGGGTCGTCGGCGGTCAGCGCGGCGCTCTGGACCAGGACGGTCTCGCCGGCGGGACGCTTGATCCCGGCGTCGTCCAGGATCTTGGCGGCGCGGGCCACCTCGCCGGGCATCGACTCCGACTGCTCGACCTTGGTGCTGCCGTGCAGTCCGCCGAGGTAGGCGGCGAGGACCACGAACAAGAGCCAGCCGAAGACGGCCGTCTTTCTGTGCCGGGCGCTCCAGGCGCCCATCGTCGCGGCGAGTCCGAGTTTCACTGCTGTGTTTCCCCCAGGGAGAGCGGCGGCGGTGCCGCCGGGAGCGGTCGCCGGCGGTGGTCCGGCGCGCTGTGGAAGCTGCACCACCGAGGCTAGGAACCGGCGTCCTCGAGCGACATCCGGCTTGCGGGGGAGCCGTCCCTGGGCCTTCCCCCACCCCCGTGGTGGGGTTTCCCCTACCTGCGTCCCCGGGATCTCCTCCTCGCGGGCGGACCCGGCTCCACCCTGAGGGGGAGGGATCTCCACCCGGAGCACGAGGTGTCGCCCGGTGTGCGCAGGTGAGGATGGTCAAGGGCCACCCCTAGGGGTGGTTTCGGGGCCGAGCGGCCCCGGCCCCTCCCGCGGTAACTCACTTGCCGGGCGGCAAGTAAATGCCCGTAGGATGCTGACCGTACTTACCTGCCGACCGGCTAAGGGCTGCCGTTGCCGCTCCCTGCCCGGTCCTGCCGTCGCCCGGTGTCCCGTCCCCCAAGGGCTGCGGTGAACCATGCCCAGGAGGCACACGAGCATGTTCCACCGAATAGGACGCTTCGTCGTCAGGCGGGCCTGGTGGGTGATCATCGGCTGGCTGGTCGCCGCCGTGGCCATCATCGCCACCGCCCCCGCACTGACCGCGCAGACCGACGAGAGCGCGTTCCTGCCCAAGCACTACGAGTCCATCCAGGCCTCGCAGGTGCAGGAGAAGGCGTTCCCCGCCAACTTCACCCCGGCCGCAATGGTGCTCTTCGAGCGCACCGACGGCGGCAAGCTGGACGACGCCGACAAGGCGGCCATGGCCAAGGTCGTGCAGGGTCTCACCGACCAGCACGTCAAGCTGGTCGAGACGATCCTGCCGGTCAGCGACCAGTCCACCTCCAAGGACGGCCGCTACGCGCTGTCCATGGTCGGCATGGAGAAGAACTCGGCGCACAAGCCCGAGGCCGCCGACTCCGCCAAGGAGCTGCGCGAGGGGGCCAAGAAGCTCGCCGAGGGCAGCAACCTCAAGGTGCAGCTGGGCGGCCAGTCCGCCCAGAACCTGGACCAGCAGGACTCCTCCAAGCTGGCCAACATGCTGATCGGCGTCGGCACCATCGTGATCATCCTGCTCACGCTGGGCATCATCTTCCGCAGCCCGATCATCGCGCTGCTGCCGATCCTGTCGATCTTCGTCTTCTCGATGGTCGCCAACGGCCTGATCGCCGACGCCAGCAAGGCCTTCGGCCTCAAGGCGGACAGCTCGGTCTCGGCCATCCTGATCATCGTGCTGTTCGGCGTCGGAACGGACTACTTCCTGTTCCTGATGTTCCGCTACCGCGAACGGCTGCGGGCCGGTGACGACCGCAAGGAGGCCGTGGTCAACGCGGTCGGCCGGGTCGGCGAGGCCATCGCCTCGGCGGCCGGCGCGGTCATCGTGGCGTTCAGCGTGCTGCTGCTCTCCAGCCTCGGCATGTTCCAGGCACTCGGCCCCTCGCTGGCCATCGCGGTCTTCGTCACCGCCCTGGCCTCGGTCACCCTGGTGCCGGCGATCCTCTCGCTGATCCCGGAGAAGGTGCTGTTCTGGCCCTCCAAGGCCTGGCAGAAGGAGCCCGCCAACGCCCGCTTCGCCGCCATCGGCCGGACCGTCGAGCGCAAGCCGCTGCTGGTCACCCTGGTCTCCGGCGCGATGCTGGTGGTGCTGTCCTTCGCCGCCTTCGGCTACAAGGGCACCTTCGACCTGGCCTCCGGCTCGATGCCGAAGACCAAGGAGTCGATGGTCGTCCAGGACACCCTGATGACCGCCTTCTCGGCCGGCGCCGCCGACCCCAGCCACGTCTACGTGGAGAGCAGGACCGGCGCCAAGCTCGACCCGGCCGCGCTGACCGGCTACATCGGCGAGCTCGGCAAGGTGCCCGGGGTGGCCCAGGTGGTCGCCCAGCCGCACCTGAACGCGGACGGCACCGTCGCGGACATCACCGTCATGCTCAAGGACGCCCCCGCGACCAACCAGGCCATCGACACCATCGACGGGCTGCGCAAGGTCGCCCACGGCTCCGCGCCGCAGGGCAGCGAGGCGAAGGTCGGCGGCATCACCTCGGTGTACAAGGACATCAACACCGCGATGGCCCGCGACTACTCGCTGGTCTTCCCGGTCGCCGCACTGCTGATCATGCTGATCCTGGCGCTGCTGCTGCGCAGCATCGTCGCCCCGTGGTACCTGATGGCGGCCGTCGGCCTCGGCTTCGGCGCCACCGTCGGCGCCACCAGCCTGGTCTTCCAGAAGATGCAGGGCGAGGCCGGCCTGATGTTCATGCTGCCGATGTTCATCTACCTGTTCGTGGTGGCGATCGGCACCGACTACAACATCCTGATGATCGCCCGGCTGCGGGAGGAGGCGGCCGAGGGCCACAGCCCGCGCAAGGCGGCGGGTCTGGCGCTGCGCCACGGCGGCCCGACCGTCGCGGCGGCGGGCAGCATCCTCGCGCTGACCTTCGCGACCATGCTGCTGGCGGGCAACTCGCTGTTCAGCCAGATCGGCTTCTCAGTGGCCTTCGGCATCGCGGTGTCGGCCTTCGTGATGGCGATGTTCTTCACCCCGGCGCTCACCGCGCTGCTGGGCCGCGCCGCCTGGTGGCCGGGCCGGACCGAGCCGTCCGCCGTGGCGCCGGACGCCGGGGCCGAGGGCAGGCGACTGGAGCCGGCCGGCCGGAGCTGAGCCCGACCCCGCCGCACCAGGGGGCACCCGGAACCCGTCCGGGTGCCCCCTCGCCGCGGCGGGCAAACATGGTGTGACCAGGGAAACGTTCCGATCACCATACGGATCGGGCGTGCTACAGTCGACGCAGTTGCAGTATTGGTTCCCATGAACGTGTGTGTGCGCCTGCTGGTACCAACCAACAGGCGCATTTGTTTTGTCCGGTGTTTTGTCTCCGGATGGGGATCGCGGCTACTCGGGGTCCACGAGGTGTGGGCCCCTGACGCCCCAGTGAAAAATGGAGACGGTTATGGCTACCGGCACCGTGAAGTGGTTCAACAGCGAAAAGGGCTACGGCTTCATCGAGCAGGACGGCGGCGGCGCTGACGTGTTCGCCCACTACTCGAACATCCAGTCCAACGGCTTCCGCGAGCTCATCGAGGGCCAGCAGGTCGAGTTCGACGTCACGCAGGGCCAGAAGGGCCCGCAGGCCGAGAACATCCGCACCATCTGAGAACGGCTTCCAGCCGACTCACCAGTGCTGCGCGAGGGCCCGTACCGCAGGGTGCGGGCCCTCGCCCATGCCGCCGAACGGCCGGGGCGGCGCACTCCACTCCTCCGACGGCCGACCCTCCCCCAGCCTCCGGCCGGGGGTGCCCACCAGGGCCCTACCGCCACGGCAGCCGCCGTGGCCGTCGGCCGAGCAGGATTTGGAGCACCATGACCGACCCCGCACGCACCCAGCGCACCCGTACCGGCGGCGGCGGCCGCCCGCCGCGCCGCCCGGCCGGCGCCTCCCGGCCCCGCGGCGCCACCACCCCGCGCCCGTCCGAGGAGTTCACCGTCGTCCAGGGCACCCCGGCGCGCCCGCCGGCGGCGAGCTTCGCCGAACTGGAGATGCCGAAGGCGCTGCTCACCGCGCTCGGCCGGGAAGGCGTCACCGAACCCTTCCCGATCCAGGCCGCCACCCTGCCCGACGCCCTCGCCGGGCGCGACGTGCTCGGCCGCGGCCGCACCGGCTCCGGCAAGACGCTGGCCTTCGGCCTGCCGCTGCTGGCCCGCACCGCCGGACAGCGCGCCGACTCCCGCTACCCGCTGGCCCTGGTCCTGGTGCCCACCCGCGAGCTGGCCCAGCAGGTCACCGAGGCGCTCAGCCCGTACGCGATCGGCCTCAACCTGCGGATCACCACCGTGGTCGGCGGCATGTCGATCACCCGCCAGTCCAACCAGGTGCGCCGTGGCACCGAGGTCCTGGTCGCCACCCCCGGCCGGCTGGACGACCTGATCAACCGCGGCGACGTCCGGCTCGACCACGTGAAGATCACCGTGCTCGACGAGGCCGACCAGATGGCCGACATGGGCTTCCTGCCGCAGGTCGCCAAGCTGCTGGAGCAGGTCGCCCCCGGCGGGCAGCGGATGCTCTTCTCCGCCACCCTCGACCGCAACGTCGACCGCCTGGTGACCCGCTTCCTGAGCGACCCGGTCACCCACTCGGTGGACCCCTCGGCCGGCGCGGTCACCACCATGGACCACCACGTGATCCAGATCGACCCGGCCGACAAGGCCGAGGCGACCGCCCGGATCGCCGCCCGCGAGGGCCGCGTGATCATGTTCGTGCACACCAAGCACGGCGCCGACCGGCTCGCCAAGCAGCTGCGCGCCGCCGGCGTGCAGGCCGCCGCGCTGCACGGCGGCAAGTCCCAGCCGCAGCGCAACCGCACCCTGGACCAGTTCCGGGAGGGCCAGGTCAGCGCCCTGATCGCGACCAACGTCGCGGCCCGCGGCATCCACATCGACGGCCTCGACCTGGTCGTCAACGTCGACCCGCCGATCGACCACAAGGACTACCTGCACCGCGGCGGCCGCACCGCCCGGGCCGGCGAGTCCGGCACCGTGGTCACCCTGGTGCTGCCCGAGCAGCGCCGCGAGGTCTCCCGGCTGATGACCACCGCCGGCATCCGCCCGACCGTCACCAAGGTCCGCCCCGGCGACGGCGAGCTCCACCGGATCACCGGCGCCCGCACGCCCAGCGGCGTCGCGGTGCTGCCGATCCTGGCCCCCACCCAGGTGGCGGCCCAGGCCGCGGCCGCCGCCGGCGCGGCGGCCAAGGCGGAGGGCCAGGGCCGCCGCCGTCCGCAGTCCAAGCGCTCCGGGCTGCCCAAGGACGTCGACCTGAACGGCAACCCGCGCCGCCCCCGCCCCAAGCAGCGCCTCGGCGCCACCGCCGCGGGCCGCACCGAGGCCCCGGGCGGCCGCCGCCAGGCCGCCGGTTTCATCGGCAAGTCCTCCGGCCGGGCCCAGCCCGGTTCCGGCACGAAGTCCGGCTCCAACTACGGCACCGGCCGCCAGCGCCGCAAGTCGGACTGACCCGCAGCACCCCGCAGCACCCCCGCAGGGGCGCCCGACCGTCCGACGGTCCGGCGCCCCTGCGGCGTCACGGGCTCAACGGGCGGCGGCCCGCTCCGTCCCGGCCGGGGCCAGCAGCCGCACCCGGGCCGCCGTCCCCGCCTCCCGCGGCGAGAACACCACCAGCTCCAGCTCGCCGGGCGCGCTCAGCACCACCTGGTCGAAGTGGAGCGGACCGAGCACCTCGTGCTCCAGGTCCTTCTCGACCCCGGCCCGCTCCTCCACCTGGTGCTCGTCCAGCCACCGCCCGGCCTCCGGGAAGCACGCCCGCAACCGCTCCAGCAACGCGGCGATCCGCCGCCCGCCCGGCGAGGCGTCGCCGCCGCGCTCCGCGTACACCGTGCGCAACTGCGCGAGCATCCGACGGGCGTGCCGCTCCCAGTCCACCGCCCGCCGCCGGTGCACCTGGCTGGCGAACACCACCCAGGCCAGGTTGCAGTCCTCCGCCGACCACCGGGAGAACTCGAACAGCGCCTCCGCCTCCGGGTTCCAGGCCCGCACCGCCCAGTCGGCGTCCACCAGGAACGCCGGGAACGGCGACTGCGCCCGCACCATCCGCACCAGCGACTCGGGCAGCTCCACGGCCGGCTCCACCGCCGGGGGCTGCGCCTGACAGCCCGCCAACCGGAACAGGTACGCGGTCTCCGCCGGGTCCAGCCGCAGCGTCCTCGCCAGGCTGGACAGCACCTCCGACGACGGGTTGATGTCCCGCCCCTGCTCCAGCCAGGTGTACCAGGTCACCCCGACCCCGGCGAGCAGCGCCAGCTCCTCCCGGCGCAACCCCGGCGTCCGGCGGCGCACCCCGGGCGCCATCCCGACCTCCGCCGGGGTCAGGCGGGCCCGGCGGGTCCGCAGAAAGTCCGACAGCGCCTCCCGGCGCACCTCCGTACCGGTCATACCATCCCCCTGGTCAACCTGTTCCTGGTAGCCGGACTACCAGTATCGCCACGAACTGCCGGGCACCTCGGCCCGCGAGGAAGCTGAGTGCGGACGAACCGCCGGTTCGTCAGATCCTCGCACTGATGGGACATCAGATGAGCACCCGTCCGATCCGGGCCGCACTGGTCGCCGCGGCCACCGCCGCCCTGCTCGCCGGTGCGGCCCTGCCGGCCGCCGCCGCCGGCGCCCACCCCTGCTACCCGGCGCTGCTGACCGGGCACGGCGACACCCTGGTCCCCGAGGGCGCGACCTGGGACCCGCTGCACGGCCGCTTCCTGGTCGGCTCGCTGCGCCACGGCACCGTCCAGAGCGTCGCCCCGGACGGCTCCACCCGGACCCTGGTCGACGACCCCGACCTGGTGACCGTGGTCGGCCTGCACGTCGACGCCGCCCGCGGCCGCGTCCTGCTGGCCGACGCCGACACCGGCGGCTCGGTGCGCTCCACCCCCGGCACCACCTACCGGCGGGCCTGGGTCGGCGCGTACGACCTGACCACCGGACGCCGCCTGTTCCACGTCGACCTGGCCGCGGTCGCCGCCGACGGCGGGCCGCACGTCGCCAACGACCTCGCCTTCGGCCCCGACGGCACCGCGTACGTCACCGACTCCATGGCGCCGGTGGTCTACCGGGTCGGCGTCGACGGCAGCGCCTCCGTGCTGGTCCGCGACGACCGGCTGGCGAGCCCCGCCGGGACCTTCGGGCTGAACGGCATCGTCTGCGAGGGCGACACCCTGGTGGTGGGCCACTACCAGGGCGGGACGCTGTGGCGGATCCCGCTGTCCCGGCCGTCCGCCGTCGAGCAGATCCGGGTCGCCGGGGCCGACGGGCGGCTGGTCGGTCTGGACGGCCTGCTCGCCCGCCCCGACGGCGCCGTCCTCGGCGTCACCAACGCCGTCGGCGGCACCGGGCACGACGCCGAGGTCGAACTCCGCTCGTCCGACGGCTGGCACACCGCGCGACTGACCTCCGTGCGGCCGTCCGCGGACATCGCGCCCACCGCGCTGACCCCGGGACCCGACGGCCGGGTCTACCAGCTCTCCGGCCGGGTCGACCTGGCCGTTCAGGGCACCCTGCTCGACGAGTTCACGCTCCGCCGGGTGTGAGCCGCCCCGCGGCCCGGCGGCCACCGCCCGCCGTCAGGCCGGCTCCAGGCGCCACCACTGGGCGGGCGTGTCGGTGTCCTCCCACTGCCGCACCGAACCGTCCTCGGCGGCCTCCATCACCTTGCCGCTGACGAAGGCGGTCACCGTGAACGTGCCGGGGGCGTCCACGTGCCGCTCGAACAGCCACTCCTGGGCGCCGAACGCGTTGGCCGACCACTGCTGCAGCGGCACCCCGTCGTCGGTCCTGGCCCCCGTCACGTCCAGCCGCTTGCCGCTCACCGCGTTCTCCAGGTGGCACAGCCCCGAACCCGGGTGCACCGCCGAGATCCGCCACACCTGGGCGTCGGTGCCGTCGTCCGGCGCGTGCCGCACCTTGGCGCCGTGCCGGTTGCTGCCGCCGGCCACCTCCAGCAGCAGCCCGCTGCCGACGTTGCGCAGCCGGTACCGTCCGTCCGCCACCGGTCCGCGCCCCTGCGCCGCCCGTCCCATCGCCCCGACCCCCAACATCCCTGGCCCCAGCATCCCTGGCCCCGACCTCCCTGGTGCGGCCGTCCGCGACCACCGTACGCCCGGCGGCACTAGGCTGGCCGGATGGATCTCGGGGAGCGGCTGGACCGGCAGGAGCGCGGGCTCGACACCCTGCTGGACGCGCTCGCCCTCAGCTGGCAGGACGAAGCCGACGAGCGGGTGGCCAGGCTGGCCGAACGGCAGCCGCACTACCCGCAGTACCACCGGATCGGGCACAAGCGGCAGACCGTCCGGCGGGCCCTGGAGGGCGACCGCGCGGCGGCGGTGCGCCACTACGACCAGGTGCTGGCGGTGCTGCTGCTCGAGGACGACCCCAGCTCGCCGCGTTGGCTCGCCGCCGCCCTGGTCGCGGCGGCCGGCCGGCGGCGGGTCCTGGAGAGCCTGTTGCACGCCGCCGAGGCGGGGACCCCGGACCAGCGGCGCTGCGCGGCGCACGCCTGGCGCTGGGCCGAGCCGCCCCTGCGCTACCCGAACGAGCGGGCCCGCCTTGAGGGCCGCCCCACCGCCACCAGCCGCGCGGAGCGCGACGCGGTTGCGGACCTGGAGCAGCGCTTCCGGGCCGCAACGGGCTGAACCGAGCGGCGCGGATCGGCTGCCGTACGCCTGCGTCCGCTCCTGTGCGCCGTCACCCGGACCGGTGGCTCGACGGGATGGGTGCAATGCGTCTGCCTCTGTCCCGGCGCGGCCCACCGGTGATGGACACGGTCCCGCGGCGGGCCTCGGAGCGAGGGGTCGGCCCCACGGCGACCGTGCGGGAGTGGATCGAGGCGGCCGTCGCGGACGAGGCGGCGGTGGTGCCGCTCAGCGTGATCACCGCGGCGGTGGCCGAGTACCGGCACCGCCGGGCGTCCTGAGCCAGGTGTGCCAGGTACGCCGGGTGCGCCGGGTGCTCAGGCGCTGAGCGCCGTCGGCGTCCGGGCGGCGGCCGCGGCGTGGTCGTAGCGGTGCAGCAGGAGGGTGGCGATCTCCGGGGCGGCGCCGAGGACGTCGGCGGTGAGGTCGGCGCCGCAGGCGGCCGCCGCGGCGGTGATCCGGTCCGGCAGCAGGCCGGGGGCCAGCAGGTACGGGGCGACCGCGACCCGTTCGACGCCGGGGGTCGCCCGCAGGGCCGCGACCGCGTCCGGGACGTGCGGCGGCACGGCCGAGGCGTGGGCGGTCCGGACGGCCGCCCAGCCACGGGTGCGGCGCCACAGCTCGGCGACGGCGAGGGTGGCCGCGTTGGCGGCCGGGTCCGAGGAGCCCGCCGCGGCCAGGACCACCCCGGTCCGCGCCCGTTCGGCGGCCGAGGCGACGGCCGGCCCGGCCTCGGCGAGCCGCCGGTCGAGGGCGTCCAGCAGCAGCGGGGACGGGCCCAGCACGTCGGCCACGGGCAGGTCCGCGCCGGCGGCCCGCAGCGCGGCCGGGATGTCGCTCTTCGCGTGGAAGGCCCGGCCGAGCAGCAGTGGCACGGCGACCGCGGCCCGGCCGTCGAGCCGGCCGGTCACCTGCGGGATCCGCGGCGCGCAGTGGTCCAGGTAGGCGGTGGCCACCTCCAGCGACGGGCGGGCCGCCCGCACCAGGGCGACCAGCCCGTCGACGGTGGCGGCGTGCCGCGGGTCCCGGCTGCCGTGGGCGATCAGGACCATGACGGGACCGCCCGCCGCCGGGCGGGCGGGGCGGGTGCGGGGGAGGGGGAGGGCGGTCGGCCGGCCGTGGATCATCGGGGGGACCTCAGCGGGTGGTGACGAGCAGGCCGCGGCTGCGCAGGACGCGGCGTTCGATGGGGGTGAAGATCAGTAGGTCGATGGCGACGCCGACGACCAGGATCAGGATGATGCCGAGCAGGACGCCGGACATGTCGGAGAATTCGCGTTGGTTCTCCAGGTAGCGGCCGAGGCCGACGCCGAGGTCGGGGGAGGCGGCGATGAGTTCGGCGGCCATCAGGGAGCGCCAGGAGAAGGCCCAGCCCTGTTTGAGGCCGGCGAGGTAGCCGGGGAGGGCGGCGGGCAGCAGGATGTGGCGGGCGCCGGTGAGGCCGGTGGCGCCGAGGGTGCGGCCGGCCCTCAGGTAGATCGGTGGGACCTGGTCGATGCCGGAGATCAGGCCGTTGGCGATGGAGGGGACGGCGCCGAGCAGGATGACGGCGTACATCGCCGAGTTGTTGATGCCGAGCCAGATGACGGCGGCGGGTACCCAGGCGACCGAGGGCAGTGACTGGAGGCCGGAGAGGACCGGGCCGAGTGCGGCGCGGACCGGTTTGACGCGGGCGACGAGCAGGCCGATCGGGGTGCCGATGGCGACGGCGGCGAGGAAGCCGGACAGGCCGCGCCAGAGGCTGGTCCAGATGATCGAGAACAGTGTGCCCGCGTACCAGAGCTTGGTCAGTGACTGCCAGACCTCGCCGGGGCTGGGGAGTTTGTCGGTGGTGGTGAGTTCCAGGGTGACGGCGAGTTGCCAGGCGGCCAGGACGAGCAGGATGCCGAGGACCGGGGGCAGTGCCTTGGCCCGTAGCACGTGGGTGAGGGGGGTGCGTTGGAGCTGGACGGTTTCCAGGGCGTGGGGGCGGGGGTCGGGCCGGTGGGCGTCGGGGGGTGGGGTTAGGGGTGTGGT
>NZ_JBEZIR010000019.1:0-88925 GCF_040651175.1 Kitasatospora sp. NPDC048540 | reverse complement strand
GGACGACTGGGCCGGTCGTGCAGGCCCGCGTCGCCCTCCGCCCGCCAGCGTCGGACCCACTTGTGGGCGGTCGTGCGGGAGATCCCCATCTCGGCTGCTATGTGCGCGACAGGGCGTCCCGCCCTGACGCGTTCGACCAGGAGCCGCCTGCCGTGCACGGTCAGGCGGGCATTACGGTGGGACATGAAGACCTCCGGTGCGGTGCAGTCCTAGACAGCTCCACCACACCGGAGGTCTTCACTTTGATCAAGCCCGACCACTGTCAACAACGCTCGTGATCAATACAGCTAGCCGGCGGCCGCCCGCTGGAGCGCGCTGGCCAGCAGCGCTAGGTCGGTCGGGCCGTTGCCCAGCTCGCGGACCGGGCGGCGGGTGGGCGGCGCGCCCAGCTGGGACGGGTCGATCGCGACCACCGTCGGCCGCAGGGTGGCCGTACGGGGGATCCGGCCGCTCACCTTGGCGGCCTGGAAGGCCGTCACCCCGCCGTCGGGGCGGCGCAGGTAACCGCGGCCCGGGGTGTCCTCCGGGACGGCCGCGGCGTCCGGCAGATCGATCAGCAGGTCGGACTCGGACGGCTGGTCGGTGCGCAGCGCGATCCGCAGCAGAGCGGCCTCGTCCACCTCGGATCCGGCCGTCAGCTCCGGCGCCCCGGTGGCCGCCACCAGGTGCACACCGAGCCGTCCGCCGCGGCGGGCCACCTCCGCCAGGGCCCGGGCCAGCGGCCGCCCGGCGGCGGACGTCGGCGCCAGCAGCGCGTCGTAGTCGTCGACCACGACTATCAGCCGGCTCGGGGCCGGCCCGTCCGCGGCCGGGCTGCCCGGGGCCCGGCGCGGTTCGATGATCCGCGGGCCGTCACCGGAGCGGCCGCCCGCGGGCGTGCCGCCGCTGGCGACCAGCGCCGGGGTCCGGGCGAACCGCCGGGCGGCGTGCCAGGCGGTGAAGCCGAGCTCCCCGAGCAGTTCGGTGCGGGTGGTCAGCTCGTCCAGCAGTGATTCGGCCGTCAGCAGGGCCTGCCGCGGGTCGGCGGCCGCGTTGAGGTGGTCGGTCACGTGCGGCAGGTCGGTACAGCCGGCGAGGCCGCCGGCCTCGTCCGTACCGGACGGCGCCCGGCCCTCGATGACCGTCAGCCGCAGCCGTTCCGGCCGCTCCGCGACCGCCAGCGAGGCGATCAGGGTGCGCAGCAGCTCGGTCTTGCCGGCGCCCGCGCCGCCGCCGATCAGCAGGTGTGGCCCGCCCTGCTGGACGGAGGCCAGCTCGGGGTCGGCCAGGTCGACGGTGCATGGCTCGCCGCCGCGCGCGGTGCCGAGCAGCGCCCCGGCCGCGCCGGCCGACAGCGGCAGCTCGGACCAGCGGGCGGACACCTTGGCGGGGGTGACGCTGTCCAGGCCCAGCAGGTCGAGCAGGCGCAGCGAGGCGGGCAGTGGTCCGCGGGCGACCGGCGCGGCCTCCCGCAGCGGGGCGAGCACCCGGGCCAGCCGCTCGGCCCAGGCGGGCGGGACGGCGTCGAGGGCGACCTCCTCCACCACCTCGCGGGTCGCTGCCTCACGGGTCGCTGCCTCCCGGGTCCCGCCGGCCGGCCGCTCGACCGTGAGCAGGGTGCCGACCTCGCCGGTGACCAGGGCCCTCGCGCCGAGGCCGGCCGGCAGCTGCTCGGCCCCTTCGGACAGGCAGATGGTGAAGACACCGTCGGCCGGGCCCCGGTGCAGCAGCTGGGCCAGTGCCTCGCGGCCGGCCGGGGTGCCCGGGTCGCCGTCGACCAGCACGACGGTGGCGGGCGGGCCGGAGCCGACGGCGGCCAGCTCGGCCAGCCGGGCCGCGGTCTGCTCGGGGCCGGCCCCGACCAGCAGCCGGCAGGCCTGGCCGTGGGCCGGGCGCAGATGCGGCAGCCACTGGGCCCAGGTCCACTCGGCGGCGGCCTCCTCGTCGGCGGCGGCCAGCACGAGGTTGAGCCCGGTCGGCGGGTGCAGGGTGGCGAGCTGGGCGACCAGCGCGCGGGCCAGCCCCGCCACCCGGGCCCGGGGGCCGGCCAGGCCGAGGCTGCCGGCGGTCCGCAGCGCGACGGTGACCGGGACGGCGGGCAGGACGGTGCCGGACTCGCCGCCGGTGGCCGGCTGCGCGAGGTCGGCGGTGCCGAGCCGGACGGTGAGCGCGTCGGGGTGGCCGGGGGCGCGCTCCCAGAGCCGGGGGCCGGTGCCGAGCGCGGTCAGCAGCAGCGCGGCCGGGTCGGGCCAGCGCTCGCGCAGGGCGGTGGCCTGCCGGATCCGGGCGGCGGCGAACAGGTCGGTGTCGGCCCGCTCGGGTTCGGCGGCGGCGCGGGCCCGGCGGCGGGAGAGCAGCGCGCGGGCGCGGCCGCCGGCGCTCGGCGGTTCGGCGGCGACGGGGACGAGCGCCGGCGCCGAACCGGTGCGGGTGGCGGTGCGGCCGGCCAGGCCGAGGTGGCCCTCGCCGTCCGGCACCAGCTCCCGGGGCGGGGCGGGCGGCCCGGACCGGGCCAGCTGGACGGTGGACTCGCCGAGCCGCACCAGGGCGCCGTCGGCGAGCTCGGCGCTCTCGCCGCGCAGGAACCGGCCGTCCAGCCGGGTGCCGTTGGTGGACCCGAGGTCGCGGACGGTGGCCCGGCCGTCGGCGGCCAGGTGCAGGGTCAGGTGGAGGCGGGAGACGTCCGGGTCGTCCAGCGGCACGTCCGCCTCGCTGGAGCGGCCGATCCGGATCTCCTCGCCGTGCAGCCGGTGCACCCCGCCCGCGTCCGGTCCGCCGACCACGCGCAGTTCCGCGGTGGCGGGCGACTCGTCGTCCTCGGCGTCCGGATCGGGCTCGCCGAGCGAGAGGACGGCGCCGTCGACCAGCGGCGGGTGGCCGAGCGGGGCCTGGTCCTCCACCCGGCGCGCGCCGGCGTAGAGGTGCACATGGGTCGCGGAGCGCGGTCCTCTGACCCCCACGGCGCCCGCCAGGGCGCCGGCCAGGGCACCCAGCGTGGTCCCGGCCGGGGCCGTGACGAGCACGTCGGTGGCAGCTCCGGCGCCTGCCGGGCCGCTGCGCGGTCGTAGGACGGTCAGCCGGATCTGCATCTCGCCCGTGGTCCCTTCTGCTCGTGCTGACGCGGTGCGTGGGCGCGCCGGCCGGGAGTGGCATGGTCGACGTGGCGGGGTTGGGCGTTGGGCCACAAGTGTGGTGCTGTCATCCTGCCACCCGGGACCGACAGCCCGCGCACGGTACCGGATTTGACGATCTTGCGATGATCGCCATGGTGGGGCGGACGGCACGTCAGGTCAAACCCCGTCCCACCTGGCCGTACGGCGACTGGCCGACGGACACTCGCCACCCACTCGGAAACCCGCACGGACACCGTTAGAGTTGCCGAAATCAGGGTCCGCCAACCCGTCGCGAGCCGGGGGCGAGCTACGACAACGGGAGCACAGGTGCGGCCAGTCGGCAGCAAGTATCTGCTTGAGGACAGCCTCGGGCGCGGGGCTACCGGCACCGTGTGGCGCGGACGGGTCCGCGACGACGTCGCCGTACCGGGCCTGCTGCCCGGCCAGGCGGTCGCGGTCAAGGTGCTGCGCGAGGAACTGGCCGCCGACCCCGACATCGTGATGCGCTTCCTGCGCGAGCGCTCCGCCCTGCTGCGGCTCAGCCACCCCAACATCGTCCAGGTCCGCGACCTGGTGGTCGAGGGCGAGCTGCTGGCGCTGGTGATGGACCTGGTCGACGGCCCCGACCTGTTCCACTACCTGCGCGGCAACGGCCCGCTCAGCCCGATCGCCGGCTCCCTGCTGATGGCCCAGGTCGCCGACGCGCTGGCCGCCAGCCACGCCGACGGCATCGTGCACCGCGACCTCAAGCCCGCCAACGTTCTGCTCGCCACCGCGACCGTCGACGGCGTCGAGCAGATGCACCCGATGCTCACCGACTTCGGCATCGCCCGGCTCGCCGACTCCCCGGGCATCACCCGCACCCACGAGTTCGTCGGCACCCCCGCCTACGTCGCCCCGGAGTCCGCCGAGGGCCGCCCGCAGACCTCCGCGGTGGACGTCTACGGCGCCGGGATCATGCTGTACGAGCTGGTCACCGGCCGGCCGCCGTTCCAGGGCGACGGACCGCTCGCGGTGCTCCAGGCCCACCTCGCCCAGGAGCCCGAGCGGCCGCGCACGGTGCCCGAGCCGCTGTGGACGGTGATCGAGCGCTGCCTGCGCAAGAACCCGGCCGAGCGGCCGACCGCCACCTCGCTCGCGCACGCCCTGCGGGTGGTCGCGGCCGGGGTCGGGGTGCACGCCTCCCCGGCGGCCGTCGACGCCGCGCTCGCGGTCGGCGCGCTGCTGCTGCCCGACCCGCAGTTCGCGGCGCAGGCCGCGCCGCCCGCACCGGCCGAGCCGCCCGCCGCGCCCTTCGGCTCGGCCGACCCGACCCAGGTGATGCCCGCCCGGGCCTTCGACCCCGCGGCCGCCACCCAGGTGATGGGCCAGCCGCCGGCCGCCGCGGCGGACCGCACCCGGGTGATGCCGCCGGTCCCGCAGGGGAGCCCCGGTGCCCCGGCCGCGCCCGCCGCGGCGGAGGCGCCGCACCCGTGGCAGACCCAGCTGCGCGCCGCCCGCGACCGCAACCAGCAGACCGAGGTCGGCTACCTCGACCCCCAGGAGCTGGCCCGCCCGCAGGTCGCCCCGCGCCCCTACCAGGCCGGGCCCGACCCGTACGGCCACCCGGGACAGCCGCAGCCGCAGGGGCAGCCGCCGCAGGGCCAGCGCCCGGGCCAGTACCAGCAGCCGCCCGCCGGCTACGCCCAGCGGCCGCCGGTCGCCCCGCCGCCGTACCAGGCGGGCCGGCCGCCGCAGAACCAGCAGAACCAGCAGCAGCGCCAGCCGCAGGGCTACCAGGGGCACCCCGGGTACCAGGACCAGCAGCAGGCGTACCAGGGCCAGCAGGGCCGGCCGCAGCAGGCCTACCCGCCGCCCGCCGCCCCGCAGCGCCGCGCGGAGCCGCCGGCCCCGCAGCACCGCGAGCCCCAGCCGCCGCGCCGCCAGGAGCCCCAGCGGCCGCCGCAGCGCGAGCCGGAGCCCCCGCGTGAGCGGGAGCCGCGCCGCCGCAGCCGCAACAAGATGTACATCCCCGGCCTCGGCTGCCTGAAGGGCTGCCTGATGGTGCTGCTGATCCTCGCGCTGGCCGCGGTCGCGCTGTGGAACTTCACGCCGCTGCCGGAGTACTGGCAGAACGTGCAGGACTGGTTCGCCAGCGCCCGGGACTGGTTCAACAGCCTCGGCAAGTAGCCCGGGCCGGCCTCCGGGCACGGTTTTGGCGCCTTGTCGACAATTCGCAATATTTCTCGCCCGTCAGTACCCGGCAGGAGCCCTTCGACGGCCCTCGGAGGGCGCCGGGGCGCGTAGGTTGTTCGCTGAGCACCGACCTACCGAGCCCACGGAGCAGCATTGGCACGCAAGATCGGCAGCCGGTACACCGTCCACCAGGTGATCGGCCGGGGCTCCGCCGGGACCGTGTGGCTCGGCGAAGGCCCGGACGGACCGGTGGCGGTGAAGCTGCTGCGCGAGGACCTGGCATCCGACCAGGTGCTGGTCGGCCGCTTCGTCCAGGAGCGGTCCGCGCTGACCGGCCTCGACCACCCCCGGGTGGTCGGCGTCCACGACATGGTGGTGGATGGCGACGACCTCGCCCTGGTGATGGAGCTGGTCCAGGGCACCGACCTGCGCACCCGGCTGGAGCACGACGGCGTCCTCCCCCCGGCCGTCGCCGCCTCGGTGATCGCGGACGTCGCCGACGGGCTGGCCGCCGCGCACGCGGCGGGCATCGTGCACCGCGACGTCAAGCCCGAGAACGTGCTGCTCGACCTGGCCGCCCCGCCCGGCCCGGCCGGCGCCCCCCGGGCCAAGCTCACCGACTTCGGCATCGCCCGCCTGGTCGACGCCCCGCGCCGGACCAGGGCCACCCGGATCATCGGCACCCCCGACTACCTCGCCCCCGAGATCATCGAGGGCCTGGAGCCGCGCGCCGCGGTCGACATCTACGCCCTGGCCACCGTCTTCTACGAGCTGCTGGCCGGCACCACGCCCTTCGGCGGCGGACACACCGGCGCCGTGCTGCGCCGCCACGTCACCGAGAACGTGCCGCCGGTCCCCGGGATGCCGGACGGCCTGTGGCGGATCATCTCCGAGTGCCTGGCCAAGGCCCCGGCCTCCCGGCTGCGCGCCGCCGAGCTGGCCACCCGCCTGCGCGAGCAGCTGCCCGCGCTGACCGGCGTGCCGCCGCTGGCCGTCCCGGCCCAGGGCCGCCCGCCCGCCGAGGGGCTGCCCACCCCGGCCGAGGCGGTGTACGCGGAGAGCGACACCGGTGGTGGCGGCACCCACCGCCGCCGGCGCGGACCGGCCGTCCCGCTGGTGCCCGCGCCCTCCCCGGACTCCACCCGCGACACCCACACCAGCCTGCGCCGCCCCAGCCCCCAGGAGCTGGCCGCGTACGCCGCCGAGTCCCGGGCCCAGCGAGCCGCCCCCGCGGCCGGGCACCGCAAGGGCCGCCAGGCGCTGATCCGGCGGCGCCGGATGCTGGCCGTGGTGGTGGCCGTGGTCCTGCTGCTGGCGGGCGCCGCGGCCGCGTTCACGGCCTTCGCCGCCGAACCCGCGCACGGCCCGTCCCGCCCGCCCGCGCACGCCCCCGGGCACGCCGCCGGACAGGGCTCGCAGCAGGCCCGCGCGGCGGCCGTCGGGACTTCGCACCCCCCGGTGTAGTTGAGCGGCCCTCGCCAACCATTACGCTTGAGGGCGTGGCAGCCGTCGATCCTTCCGAAGAGCTCAAGAACCTCGAGTCGACCATGGGGTCGATCGAGGCCGTCCTCGACCTGGACAAGATCCGGGCCGACATCGCGACCCTGGAGGAGGAGGCAGCGGCCCCGAACCTGTGGGACGACCTGGCGAACGCCCAGAAGGTGACCAGCCGGCTCTCCTTCCTGCAGGGCGAACTGCGCAAGGTCCAGCACCTGCGCGGCCGGGTCGACGACCTCGCCGTCCTGTTCGAGCTGGCCGCCGACGAGGACGACGCGGACACCCTGTCCGAGGCCCTCACCGAGCTCACCTCGGTCCAGAAGGCCGTCGAGGAGCTCGAGGTCCGCACCCTGCTCTCCGGCGAGTACGACGCCCGTGAGGCCCTGGTCAACATCCGGGCCGAGGCCGGCGGCGTGGACGCCGCGGACTTCGCCGAGCAGCTGATGCGGATGTACCTGCGCTGGGCCGAGCGGCACGGTTACCCGACCGAGGTCTACGACACCTCGTACGCGGAGGAGGCCGGCATCAAGTCCGCGACCTTCACCGTGAAGTCGCCGTATGCCTACGGCACCCTCTCGGTCGAGCAGGGCACCCACCGGCTGGTCCGGATCTCCCCGTTCGACAACCAGGGCCGCCGCCAGACCTCGTTCGCGGGCGTCGAGGTGCTTCCGGTCGTGGAGCAGAGCGACCACGTCGACATCGACGAGTCCGAGCTGCGGATCGACGTGTACCGCGCCTCCGGCCCCGGTGGCCAGGGCGTCAACACCACCGACTCCGCGGTCCGGATCACCCACCTGCCGACCGGCGTGGTGGTCTCCTGCCAGAACGAGCGCTCGCAGATCCAGAACAAGGCCTCGGCGATGAACGTCCTCCAGGCCAAGCTGCTGGAGCGCCGCCGCCAGGAGGAGCGGGCCCTGATGGACTCGCTCAAGGGCGAGGGCAGCTCCTGGGGCAACCAGATGCGCTCGTACGTCCTGCACCCGTACCAGATGGTCAAGGACCTGCGGACGGAGTTCGAGGTCGGCAACCCGCAGGCGGTGCTGGACGGCGACATCGACGGCTTCATCGAGGCCGGGATCCGCTGGCGCAAGCAGCGCGAGACCTCCAACGACTAAGGGGAGGCGCCCGGCCGAGATGACGATCGAGCACAGCATCGAGGCCGGGATCCGCTGGCGCAAGCAGCGCGAGACCTCCAACGACTAAGGGCGAAGTCCGGCGCGAGACCTCCGCGGAGTAGCGGCGGGCAGTACCCGCGGGACACCTGAACGACGCCGAAGGGCCCGGGAGCGGCAGCTCCCGGGCCCTTCGGCGTCGTCGTGGGTGTCAGGCCAGCGCCTGGCGGGCGATGAAGGCCACCGCCAGCAGGGCCACCAGCAGCGCGAGCAGCGCGGCGGGGGACAGCGCGGCGAACGGGCCCTGCTGCTCCTGCAGCCGGGCGCGGTTGGCGCGGCACACCGGGCAGCGGCCGTCGCTCACGCGGCCGTTGCAGTTGGCGCACACCAGATGGTCGCACGTCATGCGATCTCCTCCTTGCTGCTACTGCCAACGCACCGGACGGGGTTCTGGTTCCTCTGCTGCCCTGTGCAAGGGGGCGGCCGGTCGCGACCGCTCCTCTCCACTGTGCCAGGTTCCACCGCGTACGGCCCGTGCTGTCCGGGGTCGGGAGGGCTGTGAGATGCCTCGCAGTTTTCGGGGCAAACCGGATCAGAGGCGGGCAATCCCTTGTCCGATCCGCCTCCGGGGCCTGCGAATGGTCATCCCCGTCGCGTATGGTCCCAACCCAGTACTGACCGAGGAACGGCGCTGCGGGTCGAGCCTTCGGGCCTCGACGTAACGATCGGGTCACGGGGGCCCTGGCCGGGGCGGTCGCCCTTCCACCTAGGATGGCCACCGTGATGCAGCCGTGATCAGATTCGACAACGTCTCCAAGACCTATCCCAAGCAGAACCGTCCGGCCCTGGACAACGTCTCGCTGGAGATCGAGAAGGGCGAGTTCGTCTTCCTGGTCGGCTCCTCCGGCTCGGGCAAGTCCACCTTCCTGCGGCTGTGCCTGCGCGAGGAGCGGCCGAGTACCGGTGCGGTGCACGTGCTCGGCAAGGACCTGGGCAAGCTGTCCAACTGGAAGGTGCCGCACATGCGCCGCCAGCTGGGCACCGTCTTCCAGGACTTCCGGCTGCTCCCCAACAAGACGGTGGCGCAGAACGTGGCGTTCGCCCTCGAGGTGATCGGCAAGCCGAAGTCCGCCATCGCCAAGGTGGTGCCCGAGGTGCTCGACCTGGTCGGCCTCGGCGGCAAGGAGGACCGGATGCCAGGCGAGCTCTCCGGTGGTGAGCAGCAGCGCGTGGCGATCGCCCGGGCCTTCGTGAACCGTCCGATGCTGCTGATCGCGGACGAGCCGACCGGAAACCTCGACCCGCAGAACTCCGTCGGCATCATGAAGCTGCTCGACCGGATCAACCGCACCGGCACCACCGTGCTGATGGCCACCCACGACCAGGCCATCGTCGACCAGATGCGGAAGCGAGTGATCGAGCTCGACAAGGGGCTGCTGGTCCGCGACCAGGCCCGTGGCGTCTACGGCTACCAGAGCTAGCCCGCCGACCGCCCTGCCTGATCCGCCCTGCCTGCATTGACCCTGGATTGAGAGAAGCATGCGCGCCCAGTTCGTCCTGTCGGAGATCGGTGTCGGTCTACGCCGCAACCTGACGATGACCATCGCCGTCGTCGTCAGCGTCGCGCTCTCGCTGGCCCTCGCCGGTGCCTCGCTCCTGGTCCGCGACCAGGTCAACTCCATGAAGGGGTACTGGTACGACAAGGTCGAGGTGAGCGTCTACTTCTGTACGAAGTCGGACGCCGCCACCTCGGTCCAGTGCAAGGCCGGTGCCGCCACCCAGGAGCAGATCGACGAGGTGAAGGCCAGCCTCGACAAGATGCCGCTGGTGCAGAACTCGTCGTTCGAGAGCTCGATCGAGGCGTACAAGCGGTGGAAGGAGACCAACCCGGACAACCCGCTGCTCGCCGCCGTGGGTGCGGAGGCGATGCCGCAGTCCTGGCGGATCAAGCTGGTCGACCCGACCAAGTACGACGTGATCCAGAGCGCCTTCGCCGGCAAGCCGGGCGTGAAGTCGGTCGAGGACCAGCGGAAGATCCTGGAGAACCTGTTCGGCCTGCTGAACGGCCTGCAGACCGCCGCCTTCGTGATCATGGTGCTGATGCTCTTCGTCGCCCTGCTGCTGATCGTCAACACCGTCCGGGTGTCGGCGTTCAGCAGGCGGCGCGAGACCGGCATCATGCGCCTGGTGGGCGCCTCCAACTTCTACGTCCAGATGCCGTTCATCGCCGAGGCCGCGTTCGCCGCGCTGCTCGGCGCGACGATGGCCTCCGGGCTGCTGCTGGCCGGGCACTTCTTCGTCCAGCACTGGCTGGCGCAGCGCGTGCTGTTCATCCACTTCATCGGCCTGTCCTCGGTGTTGACGGTGATCCCGCTGCTGGTGGTGGTCGGTATGGCGATGGCCGGCATCGCGGCCTTCTTCACCCTGCGCAAGTACCTCAAGGTCTGACCGCCGGTCAGTTCCGGCCCTGGCGGCCCCGGTCGGCCCTGCGCCGTCCGGGGCCGCTGTGCGTCGGCGCGGTCCGCATTCGGCGCCCGCGGCCCCGGGCGCGCCCTAGACTCCGGTGCATGGTGACAGGGCGGCGGGTACGGCAGGGGGCCACGCTCAGCGTGGTCTTCGGCGTGGTGCTGCTGGCCGGCGCCGCCGCCGGGGCCTGGGGCGAACCGCCGACGGCCGCGCCGCGGCCGGCCGGGATCGGGCCCGGCACCGGCCTCGGGGACCTCGCCGGCGCCGACCTCACCCCGCTCCAGGCCGAACAGCTGGTCGGCGCCAGCGGCGACCGCTGGGCGGCCCACCTGAGCCCCGAGGAGTACGCGGACTTCACCGGCGGGCGCTACCCCGGGGTCGGCCTGTCGGTGGACCGGGCCGCGGACGGCTCCACGGCCGTCTCGGACGTGCTGCCCGGCAGCCCGGCGGCCGCGGCCGGGATCGCGGTCGGCGACCGCCTGCTGCGGGTCGACGGCGCGGCGGCCGACCAACTGCCCGTGACGGACGTGGTGGCGCGGCTGCGCGGCCGGCAGGCCGGGTCCACCGTGGCGGTCGCCGTCCAGCGGGCCGACGGGCCCGGCCGCGACCTGGTGCTGACCCGCGCCGAGCTGGCGACCCGAGAGGTGGCCGTACGGCACCCGGCGCCCGGCGTGACCGAGGTCGCCGTCCGGGCCTTCACCAGCGGGGTGTCCGGCCAGGTGCGGGAGGCCGTGCGCGGCGCCCGCGCGGTGGTGCTGGACCTGCGCGGCAACTCCGGCGGCCTGGTGGAGGAGGCGGTGGCCACCGCCTCGCTGTTCCTGGACGGCGGGCCGGTGGCGTCCTACCAGGCGCGCGGCGAGGACCGCGAGCTGACCGCCGCCCCCGGCGGCGACACCGTGACCCCGCTGGTGGTGCTGGTCGACGGCGGCACCATGAGCGCCGCCGAGCTGCTGGCGGGCGCCCTGCAGGACCGCTGCCGGGCCGTCCTGGTGGGCGGCCGGACCTTCGGCAAGGGCACCGTGCAGCAGCCCAGCCGGCTCGCGGACGGCTCGGTGCTGGAGCTGACCGTCGGCCGCTACGCCACCCCCTCGGGACGCTCGCCGGACGGTACCGGCGTGGTGCCCGACGTCCCCGCCCAGCCGGCCGACGATCCGGCGGCGCTGGCCCTGCGGGTGCTGGCCGGTCTGGGGACACGGCAGGGCGCCCCCGGCTAAAGGGGCTGCCGACGGTGGCGCCGGGATGCGAGAATGATCGGCGCTATGGCAAAGGAAAAGGGACACAAGCTGGTCGCGCAGAACAAGAAGGCGCGGCATGAGTACACCATCCTCGACACCTACGAGTGCGGCATGGTGCTGACCGGTACGGAGGTGAAGTCGCTCCGCGAGGGGCGGGCCAACCTGGTCGACGGGTACGCGTACATCCAGGGCGGGGAGGCGTGGGTCGACAACCTCTTCATCCCCGAGTACACCCAGGGGACCTGGACCAACCACTCGGCGCGGCGCAAGCGCAAGCTGCTGCTGCACAAGCTGGAGATCCGCAAGATCGAGTCCAAGGTGCGGGAGACCGGTCACACCCTGGTACCGCTCTCGCTGTACTTCAAGGACGGCCGGGCGAAGCTGGAGATCGCCCTGGCGGTCGGCAAGAAGCTGTACGACAAGCGCCAGACCCTGCGTGAGCAGCAGGACCGGCGCGAGTCCGACCGTGCGGTGGCCGCCGCGCGCCGTCGCCAGCGTTAATCTGCTGGACCCTCGTCGGTCACAGCGCGTACTATGGGCCGAGCATCACCGGAGGGTCCGCCCGCCGGAGCTGTTTTTCAAATCAACATGGGGATGATCGGTTTCGACAGTGTTGGTCGAAACAGGAGAAGCGAGCCGAGGAACGCGGCAATGATCTCGTTAACCATCTGTCGCAAAAAAATAATCGCCAACTCTAAGCGCGATTCCCAGCAGTTCGCTCTCGCAGCCTAGTCTGCCAGAGTGAATGGGTGTCAGCCCGGGAAGTTCCCGACCCGGATCCTGGCATAATTTAGGGAACTCAACCGTCCGCCCGGGCTGCGAGGGCGGATGGGAAATCAAACAGCAGCTGGGCCTGTTGGCGGCTTGTCCGCGTGACTGCCAGGGCCGAGAAAATCACAGCGGACTGCGCTCGGAGAAGTCCTGAATCCGCTGCACTGGACCCGGGTTCGATTCCCGGCATCTCCACCACCCCATGTGCATGCAGGCCGCCTTCCACTCCGGAAGGCGGCTTTCGTGCGTTCCGGGCCGGGCGCAGCGCCGCCCCCGGCCCGCCCCCGTGCCGCGCCCGCACCGCCCTCACACCGGCCCGGCCGCCCCGGTGAGTGGACCGTTCCGCCGGCTTCACAGCGCACAACCCCGCCGAAACCCCGGACTCCTACCGTCGGGACCACAGAGCCACCCGGCAGGCGGAGGAGTCACCCGATGAGTGCGGACACGGCACGGCAGCACAGAACCGGCGGCCGCTGGATCCAGCGGTGGGAACCGGAGTCCACGGAATTCTGGGAGGAATCCGGCAGGCGGATCGCCAACCGCAACCTGATCCTCTCCATCCTCTCCGAGCACATCGGCTTCTCGATCTGGAGCCTGTGGTCGGTGATGGTGCTCTTCATGGGCAAGGGCTACCACATCGACCCGGCCGGGAAGTTCTTCCTGGTCGCGATGCCGACCCTGGTCGGCGCATTCGTCCGGATCCCCTACACCGTCGCAGTCGCGCGTTTCGGCGGCCGGAACTGGACGGTGGTCTCCGCCCTGCTCCTGCTCCTGCCGACGCTGGCCGCGGCGTACGTCATGCACCCGGGGACCTCCTACGCCACCTTCCTGCTGGTGGCAGCCCTGACCGGACTCGGCGGCGGCAACTTCGCCTCCTCCATGACCAACATCAACGCGTTCTTCCCGTTGCGCCGCAAGGGCTGGGCGCTCGGGCTGAACGCCGGCGGCGGGAACATCGGCGTACCGGTGATCCAGCTGGTCGCCCTCGCCGTCATCACCTGGGCCGGGGCCGGCCACCCCCGGCTGGTGCTCGGCATCTACCTGCCGCTGATCATCGTCGCGGCCACCTGCGCGGCGCTGGGCATGGACAACCTGGCCCCGATGCGCGGCGACAGCGGGGCACTGGCGGCGGTCGTCCGGGAGAAGCACACCTGGCTGATGTCGGTGCTCTACATCGGCACCTTCGGCTCGTTCATCGGCTTCTCCTTCGCCTTCGGGCTGGTCCTGCAGAACCAGTTCGGCCGCACCCCGCTGCAGGCCGCCCAGCTCACCTTCATCGGTCCGCTGCTCGGCTCGCTGATCCGCCCGCTCGGCGGCCGGCTCGCCGACCGCTGGGGCGGCGCCCGGATCACCTTCTGGAACTTCGCCGCGATGGCCGCCGCCACCGGCCTGGTCACCTACGCCTCCGCCGAACGCTCGCTGCCGGTCTTCCTGACCGGGTTCATCGCCCTGTTCGTCTTCGCGGGGATCGGCAACGGCTCCACCTACAAGATGATCCCGGGCATCTTCGAGGCCGAGGCCCGGAACCGGATCGCGGCCGGCGCGGACCCCGAGCTCGCCGCCGCCCGTTCGCGGCGGATGTCCGGCGCGGCGATCGGCGTGATCGGCGCCGTCGGGGCGCTCGGCGGCCTGCTGATCAACCTCGCGTTCCGGCAGTCCTTCCTGACCGTGGGGACCGGAACCCCGGCCTTCCTGTCCTTCCTGGCCGCGTACGCGGTCTGCGCCGCCCTCACCCGGACGGTCTACCTGCGCCGCCCCCGCGGAGCCACGGCCGCCGCCGGCGCCCCCGCCCTGGCCGGGGTCTGACCACCCGGCCGCACCCGGGCCGGGAACGATCGTGAAACACCACCGACACCCGGACGACCCGGGAGCGTGACGCCCGCCCGCGACGATGGCCGTCCACCCACCCCCACCCCGCGGCCCGCGACGGCCGCGGGGCGCACCACCGAAGGACCGCACGCCATGGCCGACCAGACCGACCGTCAGCCCGCCGATCCGGTGCCCCCGCTGGCGGGCTTCACCATCGGCATCACCGCGGCCCGCCGCGCCGACGAACTCGCCGCGCTGCTCCAGCGCCGCGGCGCCGCCGTCCTGCGCGGGCCCGCCCTGCGGATCGTCCCGCTCTCCGACGACACCGAACTGCTCGCCGCCACCCGCACCCTGGTCAACGATCCGCCCGACATCGCCGTCGCCACCACCGGCATCGGCTTCCGCGGCTGGATCGAGGCCGCGGAGGGCTGGGGCCTCGGCGACGACCTGACCGCCCGCCTCGGCAAGGCCGAGGTGCTCGCCCGCGGCCCCAAGGCCAAGGGCGCGATCCGGGCCGCCGGACTGCGCGAGCAGTGGTCACCGGAGTCCGAATCCTCCGCCGAGGTCCTCGCCCACCTGCTGGAGCAGGGTGTCGACGGGCGCCGGATCGCCGTCCAGCTGCACGGCGCACCGCTGCGCGGCTTCGTCGACTCGCTCACCGCGGCCGGCGCGGACGTGGTGGAGGTCCCGGTCTACCGCTGGCTGCCGCCGGTCGACCCGGCCCCGCTCGACCGGCTCCTGGACGCCTGCTGCGGCGGCGCCCTGGACGCCGTCACCTTCACCAGCGCCCCGGCCGTGCTGAGCCTGCTGGAGCGCGCCGCCGAACGCGGCCGGACCGGCGAACTGCTGCACGCCCTGCGGCGCGAGGTACTGCCGGTCTGCGTCGGGCCGGTCACCGCGGCCCCGCTGGACGAGGCCGACGTACCGGCGATCTGGCCCGAGCGGATGCGGCTCGGCGCGATGGTGCAGGCCCTCACCGCCGAGCTGCCCCGGCGCTCCCGCGGCCTGGCGGTGGCCGGTCGCCGGCTGGAGCTGCGGGGGCAGGCGGCGCTGGTCGACGGGGAGCTGCGGCCGGTGCCGCCCGCGGGGATGGCGCTGCTGCGGGTGCTGGCGCAGCGGCCGGGCTGGGTGGTGTCGCGGGCCGACCTGCTCAGGGCCCTGCCGGGCAGCGGGGAGGACGAGCACGCGGTGGAGAGCGCGATGGCCCGGCTGCGGACCGCCCTCGGCACGCCCGGCCTGATCACCACCGTCGTCAAGCGCGGCTACCGCCTCGCCCTGGACCCGGTCACCGACCCGGGGGAGAAGTACGGCGCCGCCTGACGCCTGCCGGCACCCCCCGGGAATGCGGGCGGCCACTCCTCCAGGGGCGCGGGCGGGTACTCCTCAGGGGCACGGGGAACTGCGCGAAGTCGGGAGAGTGCGGGCCGGTACCTTCCGAGCCCGCGCAGTTCCCCGCGCCCCCGGGGGTGGTGCCGCTGGGGGAGGTCACGGGTGCGGGCTGGGGGCAGGGGCGGGGGAGGGCGTAGGATCATCCGTCCGCCTTCTCGTGGAGGCGGTCTCCCTCACCACCCGCAGGACGTACCTCAGGGGGCTCCTTGGGCGCGCACGGCTCAGCCCAGCACCACAGCAGTACCACCACCCAGCAAGACACGGTCCGCGACCGTGAGATCGCGGAGGAGCAGCAGCACCTCGACACCGTCTACCACCGCCTGGAGGAGAAGCTCGCCGAGGCCGAGTACATCCTCGAGGACGCCGCCAAGCGCGTGCAGGTCGGCACCCCCGGCGCGCTCGCGGAGCGGGACGCCCAGGTCTACCGGGCCGGCGCGCACCTGCACCGGCTGAACAGCGAGTTCGAGGACTTCCTGTTCGGCCGGATCGACCTGCAGCAGGCGGACGCCCCGGAGGAGCACGGCATCCCGTCGCAGACCCCGATGGACCCGGCCGACCCGGCCGTCGCGGAGACCCTGCACATCGGGCGGCTCGGCGTGCTCGACGCCGAGTTCGGCCCGCTGGTCATCGACTGGCGGGCCCCGGCCGCGGCGCCGTTCTACCGGGCCACCCCGCTGGAGCCGGGCCGGGTGGTCCGCCGCCGGGTGATCCGCTCCAAGGGCCGCAAGGTGATCGGGGTCGAGGACGACCTGCTGCGCCCCGATCTCACCCCCACCCTGGACGGCCGCGAGCTGGCGGTGGTCGGCGACGGTGCGCTGATGGCCTCGCTCGGCCGCGCCCGCAGCCACTCGATGCGCGACATCGTCTCCTCGATCCAGAAGGAGCAGGACGAGGTCATCCGGGCCGCCGCGGCCGGTGCCACGCTGGTCACCGGCGGTCCGGGCACCGGGAAGACGGCCGTCGCGCTGCACCGGGCCGCGTTCCTGCTCTACCAGGACCGCCGCCGGTACGCCGGGGGCATCCTGGTGGTCAGCCCGACCGCGCTGCTGGTCTCGTACACCGAGGGCGTGCTGCCCTCGCTCGGCGAGGAGGGCCAGGTCGCGATCCGGGCGGTCGGCAGCCTGGTCGACGGGATCGAGGCCGAGCGGTACGACACGCCGGAGGCGGCCCGGGTCAAGGGCTCGTCGCGGATGGTGGAGCTGCTGCGCCGGGCGGCCCGGGCGGCGCTGGAGCTGAACGAGCCGGCCGAGCTGCGGGTGTTCGCCCGCGGCCAGGCGCTGCGGCTGGACGCCGGGCGGCTGCGGGCGGTCCGCGGCAACGTGCTGGGCAGCGGCGGCACGCCGCTGAACCTGCTGCGCCCGCGCGCCCGCCGGCTGCTGCTGGACGCGCTCTGGTCGGTCGCGGTGCGGCACCTGCCGAAGCCGGTCAGCCACGCCGAGCGGGAGCAGCGGCAGGAGGAGCGGGAGTCCTTCGACGAGTACGTGTCGGACGAGGCGCCGTTCCTGGCGTTCCTGGACGCCTGGTGGCCGGCGGTCACCCCGCGCCAGGTGCTGGCCACCATGCGGCAGTCCCGGCACGTGAACCGGATCGCCCGCCGGGCGGTCACCCCGGAGGAGGCCCGGCTGCTGGCGGGCTCCTGGCGGCACCTGGACGACCAGGGCCGCGGCCCGCTGTCGGCGCACGACGTGGCGCTGGTGGACGAGCTGCAGCTGCTGCTCGGCGAGCCGGCCCGGCCGAAGGTCCGGGAGGTGGACGCGGTGGACCTGCTGAGCGGTCTGGACGAGGTCACCACCTACGCCGACCGGATGTCCCGGCAGCGGGCCGCGGTCCCGGTGGAGCGCCGCGAGTACGCGCACATCATCGTGGACGAGGCCCAGGACCTCACTCCGATGCAGTGGCGGATGATCGGCCGCCGGGCCCGGATGGCGACCTGGACCATCGTCGGCGATCCGGCGCAGAGCTCCTGGCCGCACCCGCAGGAGGCGCAGGCCGCGCTCGACGAGATCCTGGCGGGCAAGCCGCGGCGCCGGCACACCCTGACGGTGAACTACCGCAACCCGGCGGAGATCGCCGAGGTGGCGGCCAAGGTGCTGGCGCTGGCCGCGCCCGGCACGCCGTCGCCGAGCGCGGTCCGCTCGACCGGGGTCGAGCCGCGGTTCGCGGCCGTCACCGACCGGGCGCCGGAGGCCTTCGCGGCCGCCGCGCGGGCCGAGCTGGTGCGGCTGCTGGACGAGGTGGACGGCACGGTGGCGGTGGTGGTCCCGATGGACCGCCGGGCCGAGGCGGCGGGCTGGGCCGAGGGCCTGGGCGGCCGGGTGGTGGCGCTGGGCAGCCTGGAGGCCAAGGGCCTCGAGTACGACGCCACGGTGGTCGCCGACCCGACCGGTATCGCGGGCGAGTCGGAGGCGGGCCTGCGGGTGCTGTACGTGGCGCTGACCCGGGCCACCCAGCGGCTGACGGTGCTCTCCGGCCCGGACGACCTGCCGGACGCGGCCGGGGTGCCCGCCCTGCTGCACGGCTGAGCGGTCCCGGAGACGGCGAAGGCCCCCACCGGCAGGTGGGGGCCTTCGCCACGAGTAATGACACCGACCCGCCATGCTCGCCTCGCGGCAAGTGGTCGCTCGTAGCGACGAAGGTTGGGCCCGGGGGCTTGGATCGAGCCGGTGTCCCGTCCAATGTAACGCATCGGCCCGGGGATCCAAGGTGGCCGCGGCAGTTTTTCGGACGGGTGCCCAGGACGGCCGGGGCCCGTTTGTGGACTGTGCACAGTGGCGGAACCTTATTTCTGGGTACCCACTGGTAGGTGCGACGATCGAGGTCTAGCATGCGCAGGGCGCGCCATTCAACATTATGTTGAAGTCGCAGCCCCAGAGCCCCGATCACGGACGGAAGAAGGACGTCGATGGCGACGGTGCCCAGTGTCTCGAACTCGATCACGGTGCGGCTGGAGGTTCCGGCCACGGGCAACGCGGTGAGCTCGATCACCACCGCCGTCGAGTCCTCCGGCGGCTCGGTCACCGGTCTCGACGTCACCGCCTCCGGGCTGGAGGCGCTGCGGATCGACGTGACGGTGGCGGCCTTCTCGGTGGCGCACGGCGAGGAGATCGTCGAGAAGCTGCGCGCGATCGACGGCGTGACCATCGGCAAGGTCTCCGACCGGACCTTCCTGATGCACCTCGGCGGCAAGATCGAGATGTCCTCGAAGCTGCCGATCCGCAACCGTGACGACCTGAGCATGATCTACACCCCGGGCGTGGCGCGGGTCTGCATGGCCATCGCCGAGAACCCCGAGGACGCCCGCCGCCTGACCATCAAGCGCAACAGCGTCGCCGTGGTCACCGACGGCTCCGCCGTGCTGGGCCTGGGCAACATCGGCCCGAAGGCCGCGCTGCCGGTGATGGAGGGCAAGGCGGCGCTGTTCAAGCGGTTCGCCGGGATCGACGCCTGGCCGATCTGCCTGGACACCCAGGACGCCGACGAGATCGTGGCGATCGTCAAGGCCATCGCCCCGGGCTTCGCCGGCATCAACCTGGAGGACATCTCGGCGCCGCGCTGCTTCGAGATCGAGGCCCGGCTGCGCGAGGCGCTGGACATCCCGGTCTTCCACGACGACCAGCACGGCACCGCGATCGTGGTGCTGGCGGCGCTCACCAACGCGCTCAAGGTGGTCGGCAAGGAGATCTCCGACATCCGGGTGGTGATGTCGGGCGCGGGCGCGGCCGGCACCGCGATCCTCAAGCTGCTGCTGGCCGCGGGCGTGGAGCACGCCACCGTGGCGGACGTCCGCGGCGTGGTCCACCAGGGCCGTGACGACCTCAACGACAGCCTGCGGTGGATCGCCGAGCACACCAACCGCTCGGGCCGCACCGGCAGCCTCAAGGAGGCCGTGGCGGGCGCCGACGTCTTCATCGGCGTCTCGGCCCCGAACGTGCTGGACGGCGACGACCTGGCCACCATGGCCGAGAATGCGATCGTCTTCGCGCTCGCCAACCCGGACCCCGAGGTCGACCCGGCCGTCGCCCGGCAGACCGCCGCGGTGGTCGCCACCGGCCGCAGCGACTTCCCGAACCAGATCAACAACGTGCTGGTCTTCCCGGGCGTCTTCCGCGGCCTGCTGGACGCCCAGAGCCACACCGTGAACACCGAGATGATGCTGGCCGCCGCCCGGGCGCTGGCCACCACCGTCGCGGACGACCAGCTGAACCCGAACTACATCATCCCGAGCGTCTTCCACCCCGACGTCGCCAAGACCGTCGCGGCGGCCGTCCGGGACGCCGCGCTGGCCGCCCGGGGCGGCGAGGAGCCGGCCCCGTCGAGGCCCACCGCCGGCATCGTGGGCACCCTCGACACGGCCGCTTTCCCGGCGGTCCGGCTCTGACCGGGAGGCCGCCGGCGATCGGTCAAATGTCCGATTGGCGCACCTGACCGTCCCCGCGCGCCCCGAGCCCTTGCGACACAAGGGCAGGGGCGTGTTTGGGCTTGTCGGTGCCAGGGCGTACGGTAGCCCTGCATGGGGCGGCGTGTCCGACAAGTACGGAACGTCCCCTCAGGCATCTCGGCGAGTCGTCCCGACCGCCGCCCGCACCGGGTCACCCGGAGCCGACGGAGCGTCACAACTCCGTGGGGCGGGCGCTGTTCGGGTCAACCCCGCCAATGCCCGATTGGCTTTCTCAGTGCCGGTCGGGGCAGGATTCGTTCCCAGGCGGGCAGTTTGCGGCGCTTTGGGGTGCGAGCCCGGCCCCTGACCACCTATCGCCTGAATGAGCACAGTGTGCGGAGCGACGGCCCCCCGGGTGCCCCTGGCGGGCATCGGCGGGCCCTTGCCCGCAGCAGAGCAACAGACCACAGGAGTACACATGAACCGCAGTGAGCTGGTGGCCGCGCTGGCCGAGCGCGCCGAGGTGACCCGCAAGGACGCCGACGCCGTGCTGGCCGCCTTCGCCGAGATCACCGGCGAGGTCGTCGCCAAGGGCGACGAGAAGGTCACCATCCCCGGTTTCCTGACCTTCGAGCGCACCCTCCGCGCCGCCCGCACCGCCCGCAACCCGCAGACCGGCGACCCGATCCAGATCCCGGCCGGTTACAGCGTCAAGGTCAGCGCCGGCTCGAAGCTCAAGGAAGCCGCCAAGGGCAAGTGACGCGGGGCTCCTCGGAGCCACGCCGAACGCACTGTGGCCGGTCCCCCGCGGGGGACCGGCCACAGTGCGTGGTGCGGGCCGTCAGGCGGTCGCGACCAGCTCCTCGCTGGGCAGCTCGACGTGCGCCCCGAGGTCGCGCAGCTTGGACATGAAGTTCTCGTAGCCGCGGTTGATCAGGTCGATGCCGTGCACGGTCGAGGTGCCCTCGGCCGCCAGCGCCGCGATCAGGTACGAGAAGCCGCCGCGCAGGTCCGGGATGACCAGCTCGCCGCCGAGCAGCTTGGACGGGCCGGAGACGACCGCCGAGTGCTTGAAGTTGCGGGCGCCGAAGCGGCACGGGGTGCCGCCCAGGCACTCGCGGTACAGCTGGATGTGGGCGCCCATCTGGTTCAGCGCGCCGGTGAAGCCGAGCCGCGACTCGTACACCGTCTCGTGCACGATGGACAGGCCGTTGGCCTGGGTGAGCGCGACCACCAGCGGCTGCTGCCAGTCGGTCTGGAAGCCGGGGTGCACGTCGGTCTCCAGGGCGATCGCCTTGAGCTCGCCGCCCGGGTGCCAGAACCGGATGCCTTCGTCGTCCACCTCGAAGGCGCCGCCGACCTTCCGGAAGGTGTTCAGGAAGGTCATCATCTCCAGCTGGCGGGCGCCGCGGACGTAGATGTCGCCCTTGGTGGCCAGCGCCGCGCAGGCCCAGGAGGCCGCCTCGAGGCGGTCCGGCAGGGCGCGGTGGTTGTAGCCGCCGAGCTCGTCCACACCGGTGATCAGGATGGTGCGGTCGGTGCCCATCGAGATGATCGCGCCCATCTTCTGCAGCACGCAGATCAGGTCGACGATCTCCGGCTCGATGGCCGCGTTGCGCAGCTCGGTGACGCCCTCGGCGAGGACGGCGGTGAGCAGCACCTGCTCGGTCGCGCCGACCGAGGGGAACGGCAGCTCGATCTTGGTGCCGCGCAGCCGCTGCGGGGCGACCAGGTAGGTGCCCTGCGGGTGCTTCTCGATCTGCGCGCCGAACTGGCGCAGCACCTCGAAGTGGAAGTCGACCGGCCGGCCGCCGATGTCGCAGCCGCCCAGGCCCGGGATGAACGCGTGGCCGAGCCGGTGCAGCAGCGGGCCGCAGAACAGGATCGGGATGCGCGAGGAGCCGGCGTGCGCGTCGATGTCGGCGACGTTGGCGCTCTCCACGTGCGAGGGGTCGAGGATCAGCTCGCCGTCCTCGTCGCCGGTCCGCACGGTCACCCCGTGCAGCTGGAGCAGGCCGCGCACCACCTTGACATCACGGATGTCGGGGACGTTGCGCAGCCTGCTGGGGCCCTGGCCGAGCAGCGCGGCGACCATGGCCTTGGGGACCAGGTTCTTCGCACCACGGATCTGGATCTCGCCTTCGAGCGGATTACCGCCGTGGACCAGCAGGACGTCGTCGATCATCGTTCTCGCAATCCGGGTGCCGGGGGGAGGACAGGGCGGAGGCGGCGGGCTTCTGGGACCGCTGTGGGACGGGTTCCACCCGCGAAATGCGCACCACCAAACGTAGATGGTAGTAGGCGGGCGATTGGTTCCCGTGTGTCCCTTTGGTGATCATGCTCCCGGGCGGCCTCCGGCGGGCTGCCGACTGGGCCGAACGGGTGGGGAAGCGGTTCGCGGAGGTTCCGTGTTGGACGCCCTTCCCCGGCCCGGCTGCGGAATCATGTCTGGCATGACACCGGCCCCCACGCACACCGGCCGACTGCTCGTCGCGACCCCGGTCCTCACCGACCCCAACTTCGCCCGTACCGTGGTGCTTCTCCTCGACCACGACCCGCAGGGCGCGCTCGGCGTGGTGCTGAACCGGCCGACCCCGGTGGAGGTCGCCGCGGTCCTGGACGCCTGGGCGGAGCTGACCGGACAGCCGTCGGTGATCTTCCAGGGCGGGCCGGTCGCGCTCGACTCGGCGCTCGCCATCGCGGTCGTCCCGGGTGAGGAGGGTCACGCCGAACCGCTCGGCTGGCGCCGGGTGCACGGCGCCATCGGGCTGGTCGATCTGGAGGCCCCGCCGGAGGTGCTGGCGGGCGAACTCGGGGCGCTGCGGGTGTTCGCCGGCTACGCGGGCTGGTCGCCCGGCCAGCTGGAGGCGGAGATCGCGGACGGCGCCTGGTACCTCGCCGACTGCGAGCCCGGCGACGTCTCCTGCCCCGACCCGGACCGGCTCTGGCGCTCGGTGCTGCGCCGCCAGCGCGGCCCGCTGGCGATGCTCGCCACGTACCCGGACAACCCGACGCTGAACTAGGCCGCGAGCCCGCTCCCGGGGCCCGCCGGGGCGGTACTGGCCCGGTTCCCGGCGGCCGCCATAGAATTGGCACCCATGAGCACTCTTGAGCCCGAGCGCGGCCTCGGCACCGGCACCCTGGTCGAGCCCGTCCCCCAGGTGTCGCACGGCGACGGCGACCACGAGCGCTTCGCGCACTACGTCCAGAAGGACAAGATCATGGAGAGCGCGCTCTCCGGCAGCCCCGTGGTGGCGCTCTGCGGCAAGGTCTGGGTCCCGGGCCGCGACCCGAAGAAGTACCCGGTCTGCCCGATGTGCAAGGAGATCTTCGAGGGACTCGGCACCCCCAAGGGCGGCGACGACAACCAGGGCTGAGCCCGGCCGGCTGCCGGGCCCGGGCCGACCGGCCCGGACATTGGTCTATGCCACTCGGGTGGTGGCGGGGCAGGATGAGCCGCATGGATCTCATCCCCGCCCCGAACCACGTCGACGAGTGGGAGCCCCACGAGTGGACGTTCCAGCTCCGGCCGACCACCCGGATCGGCGCCGACCAGGGCGCCCAGGGCGTGGCCCGCTGGCTGCGTTCCGAGCTCTCCGCCGCGACCGGCTTCACCCTCGACGCCTGCACGCCGGAGCAGGCGAACCGGTCCGCGGACTCGGTCACCCTGGTCCTCGACGAGCGGCTGCGCGCCGAGCGCGGCCGTGAGGCCTACCGGATCACCGTCGACGTGTACGGCGCCCGGCTCGCCGGAGGCGGGCGGCCCGGCCTGTTCTACGCCGCGCAGACCTTCCGCCAGCTGCTCGGCCCGGCCGCGTTCCGCCGGGCGCCGATCACCGGCGAGCCGTGGCGGGTCCCGAGCGTCTCGATCGAGGACGCGCCCCGGTTCGGCTGGCGCGGGGTCCTGCTGGACGTCTCCCGGCACTTCCTGCCCAAGTCGGACGTGCTGCGCTTCCTCGACCTGATGGCCGCCCACAAGCTCAACGTCCTGCACCTGCACCTGACCGACGACCAGGGCTGGCGGATCGAGATCGAGCGCTACCCGCGGCTCACCGAGGTCGGCGCCTGGCGGGAGCGCTCGATGGTCGGCTTCCGGGCCGCCGACCGCCGCGACGACCGACCGCACGGCGGCTACTACACCAAGGACGACCTGCGCGAGATCGTCGCGTACGCGGCCAAGCGGCACATCACCGTCGTCCCCGAGATCGACCTGCCGGGCCACTCGCAGGCCGCCATCGCCGCCTACCCGGAACTCGGCAACACCGACGTGGTGGACACCGCCGCGCTCGGGGTGTGGACGGACTGGGGGATCAACCCCAATGTGCTGAACGTCTCCGAGCGGACCCTTCGCTTCTTCGAGGGAGTCCTGGAGGAGGTGCTGGAGGTCTTCCCGTCCCGGTTCGTCCACCTCGGCGGCGACGAGTGCCCCAAGGAGCAGTGGCGGGCCAGCCCGGCCGCCCAGGCCCGGATCAAGGAGCTCGGGCTGGCCGACGAGGAGGAGCTGCAGAGCTGGTTCATCCGGCACTTCGACGGCTGGCTGGCCGAGCGCGGACGACGGCTGATCGGCTGGGACGAGATCCTGGAGGGCGGCCTCGCGCCCGGCGCCGCGGTGTCCTCCTGGCGCGGGTACGCGGGCGGGGTGGCGGCCGCCAGGGCCGGGCACGACGTGGTGATGTGCCCGGAGCAGTACGTCTACCTGGACCACCGGCAGGCGCCCGGCGAGGACGAGCCGATCCCGGTCGGGTACGTCCGCACCCTGGAGGACGTCTACCGCTTCGAACCGGTCCCGGCCGAGCTGGACAACGCGGCCGCCGCCCACATCCTGGGCACCCAGGCCAACCTGTGGACCGAGTTCATGGACGACGCCCGGGACGTCGACTACCGGGCCTTCCCGCGGCTGGCGGCCTTCGCCGAGGTGGCCTGGTCCGACCTGCCGCGGGACCCGGCGGCCCGCGACTTCGCCGGCTTCGAGCGCCGGATGGCCGCCCACTACCGGCGCCTGGACGCGCTCGGCGTCGAGTACCGCCGCCCCGAAGGCCCCCGCCCCTGGCAGCGCCGGCCCGGGGTGGTCGGCCGCCCGTCCGACGGCCCGCCGCCGGCCGTCTGAGCCCGGCCGCCCGTCCCCCGCGCGCGAGGGTGCGCGGGGGACGGCGGCGGGGAACCCCCGGGTGTCCGGTGACGTCAAGATCAGGTGAACAGTCGACCGGCTGTCGACGGTGAGTGACCGACAATTGCCCTGACTTGTCCGGGATTCCCGGCGGCCGCCCGAGACCCGGGAAATGATCACCGAACATTGTGTGCCAGAGTTGCCCAACCCGGCCCGATCGCCCGTACCCTACGGGCCAGGTCGCACCGCCCGAGGGCGTCCCCGGCCGACGGACGACCGAGGCCGCGGGAGGGCCGGGCAGTTGATGAGCAAGTGGAGCACGGTGGAATCCTGGTGAACCGGACGATCATGCTGCCGGCCTCGGTCGACGAGGCCGTCGAGGCGCTGGCCGCCACCCCGGGCGCGGTTCCGGTGGCGGGCGCCACCGACCTGATGGAGGCCGTCAACGCCGGCCGGCTCCGCCCCGCCGCCCTGATCGGCCTCGGCCGGATCACCGAACTGCGCGGCTGGCGCTACGAGGACGGCGGCACCGCCGTCCTCGGCGCCGGCCTCACCCACGCCCGGATGGACCGTCCCGACTTCGCCGCGCTGATCCCCGCGCTCGCCGACGCCGCCCGCACCGCCGGCCCCCCGCAGGTCCGCAACGTCGGCACCCTCGGCGGCAACCTCGCCACCGCCGCCGCCACCGGCGACACCCTCCCCGTCCTCGCCGCGCTCGAGGCCACCGCGACCCTCGCCCGCGCCGGGTCCACCCGCGAGGTGCCCGTCAGCCACCTGCTCACCGGCCTCGACCCGCTGCGCCCCGGCGAACTGCTCACCTGGGTCCGGGTGCCGCTGCTGCACGCCCCCCAGGTCTTCCTGAAGTCCACCGGCCGCAGCGGCCCGGCCCGCGCCACCGCCTCCGTCGCCCTCGTCCTCGACCCCGCCCGCCGAGCCGTGCGCTGCGCCGTCGGCGCCGTCGCCCCGGTGCCGCTGCGCCCGCTGGAGGCCGAGGCCTGGGTGGCCGGCTGCATCGACTGGGACGCCCGCGGCGAGGACGGCGCCACCACCATCGACCCCGCCGCACTGGCCGCCTTCGGCGAGTACGTCGCGGGGGCCTGCATCCCCGACGGCGCCCTCGAGGGCGCGGGCGAGGGGCCGAGCGCCACCGCCGTCCGGCTGCGGCGTACCGTGGCCGTACTGGCCCGCCGGGCACTGGGAAGGGCACTGAAGTGACGGACCACCCGACGATCGAGCAGCCGGCCGGGCAGCCTGCCGGGCTGGCCGGCGACGTACGCCCGTGCGCCTCCTACACGCTGCGCGTCAACGGCTTCGAACGGCCCGTCACCGAGGCCTGGATCGGCGAGAGCCTGCTGTACGTGCTGCGCGAGCGGCTCGGCCTGGCCGGCGCCAAGGGCGGCTGCGAGCAGGGCGAGTGCGGGGCCTGCTCGGTGCAGGTCGACGGCCAGCTGGTGGCCGGCTGCCTGGTGCCCGCCGCGCTGGCGGCCGACAGCGAGATCGCCACCGTCGAGGGGCTGGCGGAGTCCGGCGGCCCCAGCGACGTCCAGCGGGCGCTCGCCGAGTCCGGCGCCGTCCAGTGCGGCTACTGCACCCCGGGCCTCGCGATGGCCGTCCACGACCTGCTCCAGCGCAACCACCGGCCCAGCGACGTCGAGGCCCGCCAGGCGCTGTGCGGCAACCTCTGCCGCTGCACCGGCTACCGGGGCGTGCTGGCCGCCGTCCAGAGCGTCGCCGAGCAGCGCGAGGCCGAACTGGAGGCGGAGGCCGAGGCGGCCGAGGCCGCCGCGCAGGACGCCGCCGCCCAGGACCCCGGCGCGCCCGACACCTCCGCGCGGGACGCCGCCGGACGGCTCGACGACACCCTGCCCGGCGACACCCTGCCGGGTGTGGCGCCGCAGCGTTCCGGCCACCTCGACGACCGGCAGCCGCCCGCCCAGCCGGTCGCGCAGTCCGTCGCCGACCTCCCGCTGGCCGGCGAACTGCCGCTCTACGCCGACTCCGAGCTGTGGGTCGAGGCCGAGCAGTTCCAGCCCGACCAGCCCACCGCCGCGGGCACCGGCGTCTACAGCGCCGCCCACCCCGCCGACGGCCACCACGCCGCCCACCAGCCGCCCGGCTACGACCCGGCCGGGTACGGGACCGGGAACCACCCCGTCGTACCGCCGCAGCCCACCGGCCACGACACCGGCCACTTCCGGCTCCCCGGCTACCAGGGCGCCCCCGGCTACGAGGCCACCCCCGCGCACGGCATCGCGCACGACGGCCCCGGCCCCGACACCACCCCCGCCCACGGCACCCCGTACCTGCCCACACCCCCCCACGGCACCGGGCACCCCGGCTACCCGCAGGGCCACCAGCTGCCCGGCCACGCCCCCGCCCACCCGGCGGGCGGCTACGACCCGGCGGGCTACCCCGGCACCGGCTACGACGGCTCCGGCTACGACGCCCCGGTGTACGACGGTCCCGGGTACGCAGCCCCCGGATACGACGGACCCGGATACGACGGACCCGGATACGACGGACCCGGGTACGACGGCCCGGTCTACGAGACCCCCGGCCACGAGACCCCCGGCTACGACGGCAGCACCCCCGCCCACGGCATCCACCCCCAGCCAGCACCCGGGGTGGCCCCCATCCCTGAGGACCGCCACGCATGACCTCGCCCACCGACCTCGCGCCGGCCGCCGCCCCCGCCGCCGCACCCGAGGAGAACGGGCCCGCCGCCGAGCCCTTCGGCCTGGGCAGCTCCCCGCTGCGCACCGACGCCCTGCCCAAGGCGCTCGGCATCTACCCGTACGCCGCCGACCTCTGGGCCGAGGGGCTGCTCTGGGGCGCGGTCCTGCGCTCCCCGCACCCGCACGCCCGGATCGCCGCCGTCGACATCTCGGCCGCGCTCGCCGTCCCCGGCGTCCACACCGTGGTCACCGCCGCCGACCTGCCGCCCGGGCCCGACGGCACCGCCGACGGTGCCCCGCACGGCCCGATCGTCGCCGACCGCCCGATCCTGGCCGCCGGCGTGGTCCGCCACCACGGCGAACCCGTCGCCGCCGTCGCCGCCGACCACCCCGACACCGCGCGGCTGGCCGCCTCGCTGATCGTGGTCGAGTACGAGCCGCTGGAGGCCGTCACCGACCCCGAGGCCGCCTTCAACGCCCCGCCGCTGCACCCCGACGGCAACCTCTTCCGCCACCTGCCGCTGCGCACCGGCGACCCCGAGGCGGTCGGCGAGATCGTCGTCGAAGGGCTCTACCAGGTCGGCCGCCAGGACCCGGCCCCGATCGGCGCCGAGGCCGGCCTCGCCGTCCCCCGCCCCGACGGCGGCGTCGAACTCCACCTCTCCACCACCGACCCGCACGGCGACCGCGACCGCACCGCCGCCTGCCTCGGCCTGGAACCCGACCGGGTCCGGCTGGTCGTCACCGGTGTCCCCGGCGCCACCGCCGACCGCGAAGACCTCTCCTTTCAGGTCACCCTGGCCCTGCTCGCGCTGCGCACCGGCCGCCCGGTGAAGATGACCCTCACCCGCGAGGAGTCCTTCCACACCCACACCACCCGCCACCCCGCCCTGCTGCGCTACCGGCACCACGCCGACGCCGAGGGCCGCCTGGTCAAGGTCGAGGCGCAGATCCTGCTGGACGGCGGCGCCTACGCCGACGTCTCCGCCGAGGCGCTGGCCGCCGCCACCGCCTTCTCGGTCGGCCCGTACACCTGCCCCAACGTCTTCGTCGACGCCTGGGCGGTGCGCACCAACAACCCGCCGGCCGGCCGGATGCGCGGCGAGGGCGCCCTGCAGGCCTGCTTCGCGTACGAGTCCCAGCTCGACCAGCTGGCCGCCCGGGTCGGCATCGACCCGCTGGAGATCCGCCGCCGCAACGCGATGGCCACCGGCGACCCACTGCCCACCGGACAGCCCGTCACCTGCCCGGCCCCGGTCGAGGCCCTGCTCGACGCCATCGCCGGACAGCCGCTGCCCGCCCTCCCGGTCGACGACCCCGAGGCCGACTGGCTGCTGCCCGGCGGCCCCGGCGGCGCGGGCGACCCGGCCGCCGTCCGGCGCGGCATCGGCTACGCCGTCGGCATGGTGCACATGCTCGGCGCCGAGGGCGAGGACGAGGTCTCCACCGCCACCGTCCGGGTCAACGGCGACCACGCCACCGTGATCTGCGCCGCCGTCGACTCCGGCCAGGGCTTCGCCACCCTCGCCCGGCAGATCGTGCAGTCCGTGCTCGGCGTCAGCGAGGTCTACATCGCGCCGGTCGACAGCGACCAGTCCGGCGCCGGCCCGTCCGCCCGCGGCCGGCACACCTGGGTGTCCGGCGGCGCGGTCGAGCGGGCCGCCGTGATGGTCCGCCACCAGATGCTGCAGCCGATCGCCGCCAACTTCGGCATGTCCGTCGAACTGCTCACCATCGCCGACGGCAAGATCACCTCCTACGACGGGGTGCTCGGGATGCCGGTCGCCGAGGCGCTGGAGGGCCGCGAACTGTGGGCCACCGCCCAGTGCCGCCCGCACCCGACCGAGCCGCTGGACGAGGCCGGTCAGGGCGACGCCTTCGTCTCCATCGCGTTCTGCGCGATGCGGGCCGTGGTCGACGTCGACATCGAGCTCGGCGCGGTCCGGGTGGTCGAGATGACGGTCGCCCAGGACGTCGGCCGGGCGCTCAACCCGCGCCAGATCGAGGACCGGATCGAAGCCGGGGTCGCCCAGGGCGTCGGCCTCGCGCTGCTGGAGGACCTGCGCACCGAGGGCGGCCGGCTGGTCAACCCCTCGCTCACCGGCTACCGGCTCCCGACCGCCCTGGACACCCCGGAGATCCGGATCGCCGCCCTGCTGGAGGAGCGCGACGTGGTCGCCACCTTCGGCGCCAAGGCGGTCAGCGCCCCGCCCGCCGTGGTCGCCCCGGCCGCCGTGGCGGCGGCCGTCCGGGCCGCCACCGGCCTGCCGGTCGGCCGGCTGCCGATCCTGCCCGAGGACGCCATCGCCGGCTGACCGGCTCCGGGACGGCGCGCCGGACCGCTTCCCGGCTGGTGCCCCGGGCCCGGCCCGGCCGGTGCCCCCGGCGGGAGCGTCCCGGACCGGTGTCCCCGGTCGATGTCGCCGGTCGGTGTCCCCGGTCGGGGGAGTGGCCCGGAAACCGCGCGTCACCGCAGGTCGGGGCCGGTACCATCGCTGCTTCCAGCTGACAGGGACCGGCCGCGCGGCCGGTGAAGGGGGACGGGGACGATGCTGCTCGGCCGAGCGCAGCGGATGGCCGGCGCCGCACTGCTGACCGGCGTGGCGCTGTACGCCGGTGCACCGGTGGCCGCCGCGGACGACCTGCGCGAAGAACAGTGGGCCAACACCTACTTCAAGCTGGACCAGGTCTGGCAGGTGACCAAGGGCGAGGGCGTGGTCGTCGCGGTCATCGACAGCGGCGTCGACGCCGGCCACCCCGACCTCACCGGCCAGGTGCTGCCCGGCTACGACCCCAGCGGCAAGGGCCTCAACACCAGCCCGGCCGACCCGCACGGCACCAGCATGGCCAGCCTGATCGCCGGTCACGGCCACGGCGCCGGCGGCGCGGACGGCGTGGTCGGCATAGCCCCCGGCGTGAAGATCCTGCCGATCTACAAGGACGACGCCCGCGGCTACGACGCGGTGCCCGAGGACATCAGGTGGGCCGTCGACCACGGCGCCAAGGTGATCAACATCTCGCTCGGCGGCAAGGACGGCGCCAGCCGCTCCCTCAGCCTGGCCGTCGCGTACGCCGTGAAGCACGACGTCCTGATCGTCGCCGCCGCCGGCAACGAGGGCGAGGCCCGGGTGCTCAGCCCCGCCGACAGCCCCGGCGTGCTCGCCGTCTCCGCCGTCGACCGCGGGCTCGACATCTGGGCCGAGTCCAGCTTCGGCCCGCAGATCATGCTGGCCGCACCGGGCGTCGGCATCGTCGCCGCCGGGGCCTGCGACGAGCAGAAGTACTGCCTCGGCGAAGGCACGTCCGACGCCACCGCCTACGTCTCCGGCGCCGCCGCCCTGGTCCGCGCCAAGTACCCCGACCTGACGGCCGGCCAGGTCGCCGACCGCCTGGTCAAGTCCGCCCTGGTCACCCCCAGCCTCCAGGGCGCCCACCTGCCCGACCAGCGCTTCGGCTACGGCATCCTGCGCCCCCTGGAGGCGCTCACCCAGCAGATCCCGGCCGGCCCCGCCGACGGGCCGCTCGCCCGACCGGTCGCCGCCACCGCCCCCGCCGGCTCCCGCACCACCGCCTCCGGCTCCGGCACCACCGGCAGCCCCGCGGCCGGCAGCCCGCCGGCCGGCCTGCTGCTGCTCGCGGTCCCCGCCCTGATCGCCCTGCTGCTCTCCCGCCGCCTGCGCCGCCGCAACGCGGCCGCCGCCGCAGCCCTCCCGTACCCGCCGCCGCCCTTCCCGTACCAGGCCCCGCCCGGCGCCGCGCCGTACGAGACGCCGAGTCAGGACCCCCACCCCACAGGCTGACCGGCCGTTGCCCCGCCCCGGCCGTCCGCCACCGAACCGCGCCCCGGGGGTTGCTGCACACAGCGGGTGAACGGGCGATACGATCGAACGGCCCGGCCTATGGGGGCCATTGCGAGACACGGGTAGCGGTAGCCGACTGACGGGGTGCTGATGACGCTGACCAGAACCATGCGAGTACTGGGCGCCACGGCGCTCTCCGGCGCACTACTGATGACCGCCGCACCGACGGCCTCGGCGGACCAGGTGCGGGACGGCCAGTGGGTGAACCAGTACTACTCCCTGGACAAGGTGTGGTCGGTGAGCAAGGGCGACGGCGTGATCGTCGCCGTCATCGACACCGGGGTCGACGCCAACCACCAGGACCTGGCGGGCCAGGTCCTCCCGGGCTACGACCCGGGGGGTTCGGGTCGCGACCACAAGCCGACCGACCCGCACGGAACCCAGATGGCGGGCGAGATCGCGGGCAAGGGACACGGAGCGAACGCGGGGGTCGTGGGGCTGGCTCCCGGTGCCAAGATCCTCCCGGTCTACAGCGACTCCGGCGGCAAGAGCTTCCTAGACGGCATCCGGTGGGCCGTCGACCACGGCGCCAAGGTCATCAACATCTCGCTGGGTTCCAGCGCTCCGGTCTCGGCTTCGGAGAAGGAGGCCGTCGCCTACGCGCTCGACCACGATGTGCTCGTGGTGTCCTCGGCCGGAAACGACGGCGTCAGCTCGGTCGAGGCGCCGGCGAATGTGCCTGGCGTGCTGGCCGTGGCCGCGGTCGACAAGTCGATCACTGCTTGGAACCACTCCAACTACGGTCCTGAGGTGCTGCTCTCGGCTCCCGGTACCGAGATGGTGAGTTCTGGTGCCTGTGACGGTGGCCAGTACTGCATCGCCGAGGGAACCTCGGATTCGAGCGCCTATGTCTCGGCCGCGGCGGCTCTGGTCCGGGCCAAGTTCCCCAGTCTGACTGCCGGCCAGGTGGCGAACAGGCTGGTCAAGTCCGCCCTCATGCCGTCTGCCGCTAAGGGCGCCAAGGCGCCCGACCCGCACTACGGTTACGGGGTCCTGCGCCCCTACGAGGCGCTGACGATGGACATTCCGGCGGGTTCGGCCCAGGGTCCGCTGGCCGCGGCCGCGTCGAGTGGGGGTAGCAAGGCGCCGAGCGCGGGCTCCTCCGGTGCTGCATCTGCACCGCCCGCAGGAAGTCTTCCTCCGATTGCCGCCTCCGACTCCGGCTCCAAGGGCGCCTCGTACCTGCTGATCGGCGTTGCTGTGCTGGTCGGCCTGGTACTGCTCGTCGTGGTGATCGTCGTCCTCGCGCGGAGCGGTCGTCGGCAGCCCCAGGTTCAGCAGCCCTACGCCGCTCCGACCTGGCAGCCCGGCCAGCAGCCGTACGGCGGTCAGGCGCCCCCGCCGGGCTACCCGCAGCAGCAGTCGTACGGTGGTCAGGCGCCCCAGCCGGGGTTCCCGCCGCACCAGCAGCAGCCGTACCAGAACAATCCGTACCAGGATGGTAACCAGCAGCGTTGATGGTGTGTCAGTGCACCATCCCCAGGCGATACCATCGAACGCTCAAACTAGGCAGTAGTCGCCCGGGCGGTCGGGCGAATTCACGGGGAAGTTCAAGATTTCCAGGGGGAGAGGGTCGCGTGTCCGACGGATACCGCGTCAACACCGATGAGTTGGAGGCAGTCGTCACACGGCTGCGGGCCCTCCAGCAGGGCATCAACGAGTGTGGCAACAAGGCGAAGTACAACACGGTGGTCACCCGCGAGGACTTCGGCGGTGACTTCCTCGAGGCTCAGTCGATGTACTCCGCGCACGGCACCATGCAGCAGTTCCTGACGGGCATGATCGCGGACCTGGACTCCTTGATCAACGAGTTCGGCGACAAGACGCATACCGTCAACGAGGCTTACAAGGCCCGCGAGTACGAGGGCGTGTCGGCCATGAACAAGTATCAGGGAGGTGCCTGAGATGGGCGGCAACGGACCCACGACGAAGTTCGACGGCTATGACCTGATCCCGCTCAAGAACATGCTGGACAGTGCCAAGCCGGGGCGCATCCAGGAGGTCAGCGAGCACTGGACGAACGTGCACGCCGAGCTCACGCAGGCCGTGCAGGATCTCCAGAAGGCGGTTGAGCACGCCACGGCCAACTGGGAAGGCGACGCGGCCAGCGCGTTCACGCGCAAGGCGGGCGAGCTCCAGACCAAGCTGTCCAACACGGCGGCACACGCACAGAACACCAGTGCAGCGCTGAAGGTGGCAGGCCAGGCGCTCCAGCAGGCGCAGAGCACCATGAAGCAGGTCCACGTCCCGGGTATGTGGGAGAGCGGGACCAAGCTTCTCGGTGACGGGTTCGACCGTTCGGACGCGCAGTTCAAGGCGGACCTCGCCTCGGGCATGAACCGGATCGACGCCGTCAACAAGAACCAGGGCGACCTCTCGGCGACCGAGATCCAGCACCAGTACGCCATCGGCGTCATGGAGTACCTCGGTCCTGAGTACAACAAGGCCGCCGGGCTGTTGGACGATCCGAAGCTGGATCGCCGGGACCTGAACCGGCAGGGCTTCCCGCCCCCGCCAGACAATCCCGTCACCCCCGGCAGCGTCAGTCCGTCCCCCATGCCCACCCCCGCCTACCCCGACAGCCCGTCGTCCGGCGGGCCCGGGGGGCATGCGACGTTGCCCGGTGGGCTGCCGCACGGGATGGACCCGTCCAACCCGAACCTGCCGACGGTGCCCGGGCAGACCCTGCCGGGTGGTGCGATCCCGCATCCCGGCGGCGTCGTCCAGCCCCCGTCGACCGGTATCGACGGCTGGACCCCGCCGACGACGACGCCCGCTCCGGGCGGCGGCGGTATCGGTCTCCCCGGCAGTGTCGGTGGCGGCACCGGTATCGGTGGCGGCGGTGGCACGGGTGGCGGCGGCCTGGGTCTCGGTGGGGGCGGCTTCGTCCCCGGCGGTCTCGGTGGCGGCGGCGGTTACACCGGCGGCAAGGGTGGTGGCATCAGCGGCGGCGGCCTCAAGGGCGGCGGTCTGACCGGTGGCACCGGTGCCAAGAGCGGTACCAGTGGTGCGCCTCGGCCCGGTTCGGCCGGCGGTGCCGGTGGTACGGGTGCCGGTGCGGGCGGAGTCGGCGGTGCCGGCAGCGGCCAGGGCCGGGCCGGTGCGGCCGGGGCCGGCGGTATGCACGGCGGCGGCATGGGCGGCGGTGCGGGCGCCGGCGGCAAGGGCGCGGGCGGCAAGAGCAGCGGCCTGGTCCGCAAGGCAGGCGGCACGATCGGCGGCGCCAAGCCGGGCGGCGCGAGCGGCCGGGCGTTCACCGAGGGCGGTTCCGGCCTCGGCAAGGGCCGCGGTGCGAACGGTGCCGCGGGCGCGGGCGGTATGCACGGTGCCGGTACCGGTGGTGCGGGCAAGGGCAAGAAGAAGGAAGCGGGTCACCGCCCGGACTACCTCGTCGAGGACGAGGACACCTGGCGCGGCGGCTCGGCCCTGCCGCCCGTGATCGAGTAGTCGTGATCCCGCAGTAGGACGAGCAGTAGCGAAGCCGCAGGGACGGCCCCGGGAGCACCGGGGCCGCCCCTGCGGCATCTCCGTGACTTCCGTGACCTCTGTAACTCCCGTAACTCCTGGAAAGCATTCCGGGCATGCCGAATTCCCGGTCCGCGATATCCACGGGAATTCATGGATATCGCAGGCCGGGAATTCGGCATGTGGAGGCCATGGCGGGAATCGAACCCGCGTAAACCGCTTTGCAGGCGGTTCCCTGAACCACTCGGGCACACGGCCGGGAGGGCGGCGGCGGATCATGGATCCGGGCCGGGCAAGGGGGAGGGGCGGCGCTCAGGCGCAACAACAGGTGCGGCGGCAACAGGGGGCGCAGGTGCCGGGCGCCGCGCTGCGGGCCTCCGTGCTCCTGATCATCGCCGACTCCTGTCGTGGGTACCGCCGGGGCGGCCGGATTGTTCCGTGCCGCCGTGCTGATGAATTCATCTTATGCGGCCGGGGCCGGGGTCCGTCAATATCCGAATATGAATTCTGTGTGTCGTGCTGTGCTACCGTCGGAGGGAGACGGCGGGAGATCCGCCGGCCCCGGACGAGGTGCGTCGTACCCGGCACGACAAGACGACGCAGTACAGCAGCGGCAGCACACGGCTGTCGCGCACTGGCTGCGGAGGAGTTCGTCGTGATCGCCTGGGTGGTTCTGATCGTCGCCGGCGTCCTGGAGACGGTCTGGGCGGTGGCCCTGGACGCGTCCAAGGGGTTCTCGAGGCCGGCGCCCACGGCGCTGTTCGTGGTCGCGCTGGCGCTCTCGATGGGCGGCCTGGCGTACGCGATGCGTTCCATCCCGCTCGGTACGGGTTACGCCGTGTGGGTGGGTATCGGTGCGGTGGGCACCGCGCTGTACGGGATGGCGGCGCTCGGCGACGCCGTGACGGCGGCCCGGATCACCTGTCTGGTGCTGATCCTCTCCGGCGTGGTGGGGCTGAAGGCCCTGCACTGACGAAGTCCGCCGCCTGAAGACCCCACCCGACGGTCCGCCCCACCGGGGACGTAGGCCCGGGGACGGAGGTCCGGGGACGGAGGCGGAACCGGTCTCCCGTCAGGAGTCATAACGTGCCACGCGTCTTACGATGGCTGGCATGACCACAGCCTCCACCTCCTCGGTCGGCCATGCCCCCGAACCCCGGGCACCGCTGCCCGGGGAACCCGCCGGTGTGATGAGCGGTCCCTACCGGGCGCTCACCCTCGGCATCGTCTCCGTGGTGCTGCTGCTCGCCTTCGAGGCGACGGCCGTCAACACGGCGATGCCGGTGGCGGCCCGGCAGCTGGACGGGCTGGGGCTGTACGCCTTCGCCTTCTCGGGGTACTTCACCACCACCCTGTTCGCGCTGGTGGTCTCGGGTCAGTGGTGCGACCGGCGGGGGCCGGTGGCCCCGCTGTTCACCGGGATCGCCGTCTTCGGGGCGGGGCTGGTGATGGCGGGGACGGCCACCGGCATGTGGCCCTTCGTCGCGGGCCGGGCGGTCCAGGGGCTGGGCGGCGGGCTGGTGATCGTGGCGCTGTACGTGGTGGTCGGCCGGGCCTATCCGGAGGAGCTGCGGCCTGCGGTGTTCGCGGCGTTCTCGGCGGCCTGGGTGCTGCCGTCGATCGTCGGCCCGCTGGTCTCCGGCGCGGTCACCCAGCACCTCGGCTGGCGCTGGGTGTTCCTGGCGGTGCCGGTGCTGATCCTGCTGCCGCTGGCGGTGATGGGGCCGGCGCTGCGCCGCGCGGAGCGGAACCTTCCGTCCACGGTGGCGGCGGCGTACGACCGGCGCCGCACGGTGCTCGCCGCGATGGCGGCGCTCGGCGCGGGTCTGCTGCAGTACGCGGGGCAGCGGCTGGACCTGATCGGCCTGCTCCCGGCTGCCGCGGGGGCGGCGCTGCTGCTGCCTGCGGTGGTGCGGCTGCTGCCGCGGGGTGCGCTGTTGGCGGCCCGTGGCCTGCCGACGGTGATCCTGCTGCGAGGGGTGGCGGCCGGTGCGTTCTTCGCCGCGGAGGCGTTCATCCCGTTGATGATGGTGACCCAGCGCGGGCTGTCCCCGACGCTGGCCGGGCTCACCCTCACCAGTGGCGGGCTGTCCTGGGCGCTCGGTTCGTTCCTGCAGGGCCGGCCGGGGGCCGACCGGCACCGTGAGGCGCTGATCCGGTGGGGCTTCATGCTGACGGCGGTGGCGATCGCGGGGGCGGCGCTGGTGCTGGTGCCCGCCGTGCCGGTCTGGGTGGCCGCGGTGGCGTGGGCGGTCGGCGGGGTCGGGATGGGACTGGCGGTGGCCAGTATCAGCGTGCTGATGATGAAGCTCTCGGCGCCCGCCGAGACCGGCGCCAACTCGGCGGCGCTGCAGCTCAGCGACGCGCTCGGCAACGTGCTGCTGATCGGCCTGTCGGGGGTGCTGTTCGCGGCGCTCGGCGGTGGCACGCTCGCCGCCGCCGGGAGCGGGCCGGTCCCGGCCGGCCCGTTCGCGGTGATCTTCCTGGTGATGACCGGGGTGGCGCTGCTCGGCGCCCTGATCTCGGGCCGGACCGGTGGCCCGCCCGTCACCGGCGGCCCGGCCCGGAACGGTGGCTCAGGTGCGCGGGGCGATCAGCACTGACGGCTCGGGCTTGGTGGGGGAGGGGGTCGGTCCGGCCGCGCCCAGGTACTCGGCCCAGCCGCCGGTCGGCGACTGCCCGGGGGCCAGCGCCTGGAGCTTGCGCAGCACGCCCGGGTCCTGCACCTCCAGCCACTCCACCAGCTGACGGAACGACACCAGCCGCACGTCGGGGTGGCCGGCGATGACCTTCAGTGCGTCCTCCACGGCGGTCATGTAGATCCCGCCGTTCCACTCCTCGAAGTGGTTGCCGATGATCATCGGGGCCCGGTTGGTGCTGTACGCCCGGTCGAAGCCGGCCAGGTATGAGTCGCGGGCCTGCGTCTGCCAGGCGGCGTAGTGCCCGGGGTCGCCCTTGGTGTTGGCGCCGGACTGGTTGTACATGATGTTGTAGTCCATCGAGAGCACCTGGAAGGTGTGCCCGGGGAAGGGGATGGACTGCAGCGGCATGTCCCACAGCGCGCCGTTCTGGAACTTCTGCGGCCAGATCTGCAGCCCGCCGCCGCCGCTGCTGTCGTACTTCCAGCCGCGCTTGGCGGCGGTCGGCAGCAGGCCGCGCTGGCCCTCCAGACAGGGGGTGCGGGAGCCGATCAGTTCCTTGCGGTAGTCGAAGGGCAGGGCGGGCAGGTCGAAGCCGGTGTTGGTCTTCCAGTTCATGACGAAGTCCATCGCCTGCTCGATCTCGCTGTCCCAGTCGTCGGGGGACCAGGCGCCGCCGCCGGTGGGGCCGCAGAAGTGCCCGTTGAAGTGGGTGCCGATCTCGTGGCCCTCCAGCCAGGCGGCGCCGAGCTGCTGGAGGGTGCCGTGGATGTGCTCGTCGGTGAGGTACCCGATGTCGGAGGCGCCGATGGGGTGCTGCGGCGGACGGTAGAGGGTCTTCTTCGACTCCGGTACGGCGTAGATGCCGCTGAAGAAGAAGGTCATCGCCGCGCCGTGGTCCTTGGCGAGCTGCCGGAAGCGGCTGAACAGCTTGTTGTCGAGCTCGCCGGCGCCGTCCCAGGAGAAGACCACGAACTGCGGCGGGCGCTCGCCCAGCTTCAGCGGCTCGGGCTTGGGCTGGTTGGGCTGGGCGCCGGTGTCCGAGGTGGAGCCGTCGCCGATCAGGGTGGCGACCGGGACGGCCTGCGGGCTCTGGCCGGCCGCGGCGGGCAGGCCGGCGGCGGGTGCGGACCGGGCTTGCTGCTCGCCTCCGCCGCCGCCCTGGCCGGAGCAGCCGGCCGCGAGGGTGGCGGCGGTGGCGGCGCCGGCGGCGAGCAGGGTACGGCGGGGGAGGGCTTCCATGGTCACATCCGTTCGCAGGGGGTGGGTGTCCTGGTAGCGGCGCCGATGATTCGTACTGACGGACAGTCCGACAATCGCATCAGTGTCATCGGGGGGCGAACCGGGCCACAGCATGGCACGGCCGAACGCGGGGGGCGGGTAGGCGGGGCGAGTGGCGCGCGTCATCGCCCGGGCGCCGGGAACAGGCTCATCCGTTCGGCGCATCCGCAGGTCCGCCGGGTGGCAGCCGCCGGCTGAACCGTCGTCAGATGGAGCCAGCCGTTCAGCCGGGGCAGTGCGGTGCCCTGCTTCGCCGGAGGTGCGTCCATCGATGTGGCAGTGGGTGACCGACACCTACCGGGAGCGGATCGTGGACTCCGGCCGCGAACCGCTCTTCCTGCTGCTGGTCGGACTGATCCTCTCCTTCCTCTTCATCCGGTTCAGCGTCCGGATGATCCGCCGCGGCACCACCTGGTGGCCGGGCAACGTCAGCCCCGGCGGCCTGCACATCCACCACGTGGTCTTCGGCCAGGCCACCATGCTGGTCTGCGGCGTCTCCGCCTTCGCGATCCGCGGCGACGGCGGCCAGGCCTGGAACTGGCTCGGCTTCGGCTTCGGGATCGGCGCCGGCCTGGTGCTGGACGAGTTCGCGCTGGTGCTCCACCTGGAGGACGTCTACTGGGAGGAGCAGGGCCGCAAGTCGGTGGACGCGGTGATCATGGCGGTCGCCGTGATCGGCCTGCTGCTGCTGGGCGAACTCCCGTTCGGCGGCTTCAAGGGGCACCTGACCGTCGGCCAGCTGGTCGGCGCCGCGATCCTGCTGCTGCTGGTCGTGATCACCCTGCTCAAGGGCAAGCTGTGGACCGGCCTGCTCGGTGTGATGCTCTCCCCGCTCGCCCTGGTCGGCGCCATCCGGCTGGCCCGCCCGCAGAGCCCCTGGGCGCGCTGGCGCTACCGCTCCCGGCCCAAGCGGCTGGCCCGCGCCGAACGCCGCGAGGCCCGGATCCACGGCCGGATCACCACCTACCGCACGGCCGCCTACAACTTCGTGGCCGGCGCCCCCAACGCCTCCGAGCAGCAGGACCGGCCCGCACCACCGGTCATCCCGCCACCCGAACGCGAGTTCCGCGAGGCGGAGCCGGTCGCCCCCTGGCGCCGGCGCTGCGCCACCGGAGCCGAGTGGTACGTCCGGATCGCCGCGCTGCTCTGCCTGCTGGCCGGGGTGATCGCACCGTTCCGGGCCCAGATCAAGCACGCCAACACCGGCGAGTTCTTCACCCCGGTGCTGGTCACCGCGGGCTTCAGCTCGGCCCTGTTCGCCGGGCTGCTCGCGGTCATGCTGCGCCGCCGCAAGCGGGCCGCCTGGCTGGTCACCACCGTCGTGGTCACCGTCTACGCGGGCGTCTTCCTGATCGCACTGACCTACCGGACCTACCACCAGCACCCCTTCAACTGGGTCTCGGCCGCGCTCACCTCCGCCCTGCTGGTCGACCTGGTGCTGGCCAGGGACGCCTTCCGGGCCAGGGGAGAGCGCCGCAACATCGCGCTGGCGCTGGCCGTCCTGGTGCTCGGCGGGGCCGTGCTCACCGTGCTCGGCGCCGCCGTGGTCCGGCTCACCTACTCCGGCACCCCGCCCGACTGGGGCGACAGCACCGTCTACGTGCTGCTCCGCCTGGTCACCCTGTCCGGCATCGTCGAGTACGCCGACGTCGACGTCCCCGGCTGGGTCGACCTCGGGATCAACCTGTTCGGCGCCGCGCTGCTGCTGTTCGCCCTGCGCGCGCTGCTGCGCTCCCCGCGCGGGCGCCGCCTGCTGGAACCCGAGGACGAGCTGAAGCTGCGCGCCCTGCTGGAGCGGCACGGCGCCCGCGACTCGCTCGGCTACTTCGCGCTGCGGCGCGACAAGTCGGTCTGCTGGTCGCCCTCGGCCAAGGCCGCCGTCCTCTACCGGGTCGTCAACGGCGTCGCGCTGGCCTCCGGCGACCCGATCGGCGACCCCGAGGCCTGGCCGCAGGCGATCGAAGGGTGGTGGAAGGAGGTCCGCCGGCACGCCTGGGTGCCCGCCGTCACCGGCGTCGGCGAACAGGCCGGCACGGCGTACGCCCGGGTGGCCGGGCTCAAGGCGCTGGAGTTCGGCGACGAGGCGCTGGTCGAGACGGCCGGCTTCACCCTGGAGGGCCGCTCGATGCGGACCCTGCGCCAGACCTGCAACCGGGTCCGCAAGGCCGGCTACCGGGCCGTCATCCGCCGCCACCGGGACATCCCCGAGGCCGAACTGGCCGAACTGGTCCGCCTCGCCGACGCCTGGCGGCACGGCCGCACCGAACGCGGCTTCTCGATGGCGCTCGGCCGCCTCGGCGACCCCGCCGACGGCGACTGCCTGATGGCCGAGTGCCGGGACGAGAACGACCGCACCTGCGCCCTGCTCAGCTTCGTCCCCTGGGGCGCGCACGGCCTGTCGCTGGACCTGATGCGCCGTGACCGGGAGTCCGACAACGGCCTGGTGGAGTACCTGATCGCGGAACTGCTCCAGCGCTCCGCGGCGGGCGACCCGGAGGTCGCCCGGATCTCGCTGAACTTCGCCATGTTCCGGTACGTCTTCGAGCACGGCGGCAGGATCGGCGCCGGCCCGGTGCTGCGGCTGCTGCGGGGCGTGCTGCGGTTCCTCTCCCGCTGGTGGCAGCTGGAGTCGCTGTACCGGGCCAACGCCAAGTACCAGCCCGACTGGGAGCCCCGGTACCTGCTCTACGAGAAGTCCTCCGAACTGCCGGCCATCGCCATCGCCAACGCGGCCGCCGAGGGCTTCCTGACCCGGCCCCGGCTGCCCAGCGTCGGCTCGCTGCGACGCGGGCGCACGGAGCCGGCCCGGTGAACCGGGCACCGGGCAGCGCCGCACGGCACGGGCGGACCGACCGAGGGGAGCACAGGTGGGCGGGCAGCAGACCAGGAGCCCGTGGCCCGGCACACTCGCCGCCGGGACCGCGCTCGTGCTGGGCGCCTGGATGGTGCAGCACGGCGGCACCGGACTGCCGCCGGGGCCCGGCGCCGACCAGGCCTTCGACGGCCGGGCGGTCGCCGGACCGGTGGTACCGCCGCTGCCGCGCTCCGAGCCCACCCGGCTGCGGATCCCCGCGATCGGCGTCGACGCCCCCTTCACCCCGCTCGACCTCGACGCCGGGGGAACCCTGCGGCCGCCGCCGGACGACGACCGCAACCTGGCCGGCTGGTACCGGGGCGGCGCCACCCCCGGCCAGCGCGGCGCCTCGATCGTCGCCGGACACGTCGACACCCTGGACGGGCCCGCCGTCTTCTACCGGCTCGGCACCCTGCACAAGGGGGACCAGCTGGAGATCGCCCGGGCCGACCGCTCGACCGCCTACTTCGCCGTCGACGGCGTGGAGGTGTACCCGAAGAAGGACTTCCCCGACCGCAAGGTCTACGACCCGACCGGCGACGCCCAGCTGCGCCTGATCACCTGCGGCGGCGGCTTCACCCGTGAGAACGGCTACGACGGCAACGTCGTCGTCTACGCCCACCTGATCCGCACCCTGCGCGGATGACCCGACCGGACGGGAGGACCGAGATGACCCGGCCGCTCGCGGCATGGAACCCGCTCGACTGGTCGCTGCTGCACGGCCCGGTGCCGTACGCGCTGCTGGCGGCCGGGTCCGGCGCCCTGCTCGGGCTCGCGGTGTCCACCTCCCCGCGCTGGTGGAGCCGGCTGCTGCCGGGCGCCGTCCTGCTCGCCGCCGCGCTCACCGTCCTGCTGGTGTACGCGGTCGACCACTGGTGGCGGCCGTTCCCGGACCGGCTGCCGCGCACCGTCACGGTCTGGATCGGCGTCGCAGTGCTCGGCCTCACGCTGGCCGCCTTCCGGCTGCCCGCGCTGCGCTGGCCCGGCCGGGCCGCCGCGCTGGTCGCCGCCGCGCTGGTGGTGGCGATGGCGGCCAACCAGGTCAACCGGCACTACGCCCAGTACCCGACGCTGCGCGCCATGCTCGCCCCGCGGACCGAGGCGCTGGCCACCGGCCGGGAGCCCGTCACCGTCACCGCCCCGCCCGGCCGGACCCTCTCCGAGGTCTGGCGGCCCCCCGCCGGGATGCCCGCCCGGGGCACCCTCTCCTCCGTCACCATCCCCGGCACCCGCTCCGGGTTCAAAGCCCGCGACGCGTACGTCTACCTGCCGCCCGCCTACCTCACCTCGCCGCGACCGCTGCTGCCGGTGGTCCTGCTGATGGGCGGCCAGCCCGGCGGCCCCGCGGACTGGGTGAACTCGGGCGGGCTGCAGCAGGTCCTGGACGACTTCGCCGCCGCCCACCAGGGCCTCGCCCCGGTCGTCGTGGTCGCCGACCCGATCGGCTCCACCCTCGGCAACACCCTCTGCATGGACTCCCGGATCGCCAACGCCCAGACCTACCTGGCCGTCGACGTCCCCGACTGGATCCACACCCACCTGCAGACCGCCACCGGCCGCGGCGCGCTCTCGGCCGGCGGGATCTCCTTCGGCGGCACCTGTGCCCTGCAGCTGGCCGTCAACGCACCCCAGGTCTTCGGCACCTTCCTGGACATGTCCGGACAGCAGGAACCCACCCTGGGCAGCCACGAACTGACCGTCCGGACCGCCTTCGGCGGCGACGAGGCGGCCTTCGACGCCGTCGACCCGGTCCATGTGATGGCCCGCCGGAGCTTCCCCGACACCGCCGCGCTCTTCCTGGTCGGCGCCTCGGACGGGGAGTTCGGCCCGCAGCAGCAGGTGATCCACGCCGCCGCCGTCCGGTCCGGGATGCGGACCACCTTCGAGACCGTCCCCGGCGGCCACAACTGGAGCGCCTTCCACCTCGGCCTGGCCCGGTACATCCCCTGGGTTGCCCAGCAGACAGGACTCACCCGATGACCGACACCGACACCGACGCCGCCCCCGTCACCCCGCGCGCCGAACAGGGCTGGCAGCGCCGGCTGCGCGCGCTGCGCCCGTACGCCGCGCAGCTGCGCTCCGCCCCGCTGACGCTGGCGCTGCTGGCCGCGCTGTGGGTGGTCGGCGCCGCCACCGGCAGCCTCGGCGCCGGGCCGCGCCCCGGCCTGCTGATCCGGGTCGGCGTCGGCATCCCGAGCCTGGAGGCCGGGCACTGGTGGACCCCGTTCAGCTCGCTGCTGTGGTGCTCGGGCATCGGCTCGTACGTGGTGACCAGCCTGCTGCTGGCGGTGCTCGGGCCGTTCGCCGAGCGGCGGCTGTCCAGCGCGCGGGCCGCCGCGGTGCTGGTGCTCGGGCAGGTGCTGGGCACCCTGCTGGGGACCGCGGTGGTCCGGCTCGGGGTCGCCGCCGACCTCGGCTGGATGCAGGAGATCCAGCGGCAGATCGCGGTCGGCCCGGCGATCGGCCTGTTCGCGCTGGCCGCCGTGCTCAGCTACCGCCTCAGCGTGCTGTGGCGGCGCCGGCTGCGGCTGCTGACGGTGCTCGTCCCGCTGGTGCTGATGCTGTACGTCGGCCACCTGCAGAGCGTCCAGCGGCTGGCCGGGGCGCTGGTCGGGCTGGTCACCGGCGCACTGCTGTACCGGCACCGGCCGACCCGTCCGCACCGCGCCTCGTACACCGAGACCCGGGTGCTGGTCGCGCTCTGCCTGGCCGCGGCCGCGATCGGGCCGCTGGTCGCCTCGCTCTACCAGGACGCCATCGGCCCGTTCAACACCGTCGGCGACCTCTACTTCTCGCACGTCCCCTCCTCCGCGGAGATCGCCGACGCCTGCGCCGACTCGCCGGTGGACTGCGCCCGGGCGCACTCCGTGCAGCGGTTCTTCGACTCCCCGGGACGGCTGATGGCCGCCCTCGTCCCGGTGCTGCTGCTGGTGCTCGCCGAGGGGCTGCGCCGCGGGCTGCGGCTGGCCTGGTGGATCACCGTGATCACCGAGGTGGCCTGGGTCGGGGTGCTGGCCTGGCTGCTGTCCGACAACTACGACGACTTCGCGAAGGACGGCGGCGTCGGGCTGCTGTTCGAACTGGTCGGCGAGGCGCTGCTGCTGCCGGTCGCGCTGCTGGTGCTGCAGTGGGTCACCCGGCGCAGCTTCGACCAGCTGCTGCCGCGCCGGGACATGGTCCGGCTGGCGGCCGTGGTGGGCGGTGCGCTGGTGCTGTGCTGCGGCGCGTACGTCGGCATCGGCTGGCTGGTGCGCGGCCAGTACGAGCCGAAGGCGACCCTGGCGGGGCTGTTCGCCGGGCTGCCCGCGGAGCTGCTGCCGCCCTCGTACAACGCGCTGCTGCCGGGCTACCCGATCGCGGTCGGGGGGACCGCGCAGGCGCTGGAGATCTACTGCGGGGTGGTGTTCTGGCTGATCACCCTGGTCGCGCTGGTGCTGGCGTTCCGGCGGCCGGTGGTGCACACCGGGGCCGAGGACGCCGCCCGGGCCCGGGAGCTGCTGACGGCGCACGGCGGCTCGACGCTCTCGTTCATCTCCACCTGGGACGGCAACCACTACTGGTTCGACGACGGGGGCCGGGCGGCCGTGCCGTACCGGGTGATCGCAACCGTCGCGCTCACCACCGGGGACCCGTTCGGCGAGCCGCAGGCCCGGCGGGCGGCGGTGGCGGGCTTCGCCCGCTACTGCGACTCGCGCGGCTGGACGCCCTGCTTCTACAGCGTCACCCCGCAGACCCTGGCGGCCGCCGAGGAGCTCGGCTGGCGCTCGCTGCAGGTCGCCGAGGACACCGTGGTGGCGCTGCCCGACCTGGCCTTCACCGGGAAGAAGTGGCAGGACATCAGGACCTCGCTGAACAAGGCGGGGAAGCAGGGCATCACCGCCGAGTGGTGGACCTACCACGACGCCCCGATCGCGATCCGGGACCAGATCCAGGCGATCTCCGAGGAGTGGGTCTCCGACAAGGGGCTGCCGGAGATGGGCTTCACCCTCGGCGGCCTGCCCGAACTCTCCGACCCGGCGGTGCGGATGCTGGTCGCGGTGGACGCGGAGCGCACCGTGCACGGCCTGACCAGCTGGATGCCGGTCTACCGGGACGGGGCGCCGGTCGGCTGGACGCTGGACTTCATGCGGCGGCGCAGCGAGGGCTTCCGCGGGGTGATGGAGTTTCTGATCGCCTCGGCGGCGCTGGGGTTCAAGGAGGAGGGCGCCGAGTTCCTCAGCCTCTCCGGTGCCCCGCTGGCCCGCTCGGACCGCGGTGAGCCGCCGACGGCGCTGCAGCGGATGCTCGACTGGATCGGCAAGACGCTGGAGCCGGTCTACGGCTTCCGCTCGCTGCTTGCCTTCAAGGCGAAGTTCCAGCCGGAGTACCGGCCGATGTACATGGTGTACCCCGACCCGGCCGCGCTGGGCAGCATCACCCGGGCGATCGGCAAGGCCTACCTGCCGCACCTGACGCCCGCCCAGGGCGTGCGGCTGATGCGCCGGCTCTCCGCCTGAGCCGCCGTCGGACGGTGGCGGCCCAGGCCAGGGCCCGGGCGTACGGACCCCGGTCGGCTCCGGTCAGCCCAGGTGGCCCAGCAGTTCGGCCAGCTCGCGGTCCGGGTCCAGGTAGCGGGACTCCTGGTCCTCGGGGACGGCCAGGTGGCTGCGCCACAGGAAGCGCCGCAGGTCTGCGGTGGTGAAGCGGAGCACGGCGACGCCTTCGGGGGCCCGCAGCTCGACCACCGTCCCGCGCTCGGGGACGGGCCGCACGTGGACGTCGCCGAGCCCGGACGGCTCCTCCAGCCCGCCGGCCAGCAGACGGCGGGCGAAGACCCACTCGACCCCGGCCGCGGCGGCGTCGGCCGGCCCGGGCTCCTCGTCCGTGCCGTCCAGCGCGTACTCCACCGGGAAGACCATCCGGACGGCGAGGGGGTCGTCCGCGCGGTACCGCAGGGTGACCTGCAGCCGGGCGGAGCGCCCGGCGCTGATGATCAGGCGGGCCTGGACGACCTGCTCCACGACTGCCGGCATACCGGACATGTGACTTCCTCCCGATGGGATCCGTGTGGGCCGCGTGACGCGTGGGGCGAGTGCGGCTCCGTTGAAGTAGGAGTACGGAGGGCGGTAGGCGTTACGCGGCTTTTCGCCGTTTCTGGTGTGATCCGGGTCACATCAAACCGGATCCCGCGAGAAACCAGGTCGGATGGTGCGAACTTCACCCGGCCGGCCGGGGGTGGCGCGGCCGAAAAGCGCTGTCGTGATGATCGTCCGGGCTTCTACCATCGCGGGATGGACCCCCGACCCCAGCACCCCGCCGCGCCGCTCCCGCAGCCGCGCCCGGCGGCCGAGGCGGACGAGCCGCGCCACCGCGAGCAGGTGCGCAGGCTCGGCGCCAAGTACGCGGCCTGCCACGCCGACCTGCTGCGGAGGCTGGGCGAATGAGGTACCTGGACGTGCCGGACGTGCTGGAGCTGTCCGCCTTCGCCTGCCAGGGCCGTGAGATGGGGGTGCGCGAGATGGGGCTGCTGGCCTCGGCGGCGCACCGGCCGCGGTCGGAGATGTTCGGTGTGGAGGCGTTCGAGGGCCGCTTCGGCAAGGCCGCGGCCCTGCTGCACGCGCTGGCCGGAAACCACCCGTTCGTGGACGGCAACAAGCGGACGGCCTGGATGAGCACGGTGGTCTTCCTGGACCTGCACGGCCTCGACATGGCCGCGGTGGACCAGCAGGAGGCGTACCGGCTGGTGGTCGAGGTGGCGTCCGGGGAACTGGCCGACGTGACCGAGATCGCCCTGCGGCTGCGGCGGTTGTACGAGCGTGCCGAGGCCGCCTGAGGCCCGCGGGCCGGTAGGCTGGGCGGGTTGTACGACCGCCGACCGACCGCGGGCCGGGCGCTGACACCAGCCCTGACCTGCGACGACCCCCTCCGGAGACCGTGAGTACTGCCGCCTCCCCGATGGCCCCTCTGTTCTCGCACGCCGATCAGCACAGCCCCAGCCGTCCGGCCGGCACCAACGCAGCGTCGCACCTGTCCCCGGCCTTCCCCGGCCGTGCCCCCTGGGGTACGGCCGGCAAGCTGCGGGCCTGGCAGCAGGGCGCGCTGGACAAGTACATCGAGAAGCAGCCGCGGGACTTCCTCGCGGTCGCCACCCCGGGCGCGGGAAAGACCACCTTCGCCCTGACGCTCGCCTCGTACCTGCTGCACAACCACCTGGTGCAGCAGGTCACCGTGGTCGCCCCGACCGAGCACCTGAAGAAGCAGTGGGCGGAGGCCGCGGCCCGGATAGGCATCAAGCTGGACCCGGCCTACTCCTCGGGTCCGCTGTCGAAGGAGTACCACGGCATCGTGGTCACCTATGCGGGCGTGGGCGTCAACCCGATGCTGCACCGCAACCGGACCGAGGCCCGCAAGACCCTCGTGATCATGGACGAGATCCACCACGCCGGTGACTCCAAGTCCTGGGGCGAGGCCTGCGCCGAGGCCTTCGAGCCGGCCACCCGGCGGCTCGCGCTGACCGGGACGCCGTTCCGCTCGGACACCAACCCGATCCCGTTCGTCCAGTACGAGGCCGGCGGCGACGGCATCCGCAAGTCGGTCGCCGACTACACCTACGGCTACGGGCACGCGCTGGCCGACCACGTGGTGCGGCCGGTGATCTTCCTCTCCTACAGCGGCAACATGCGCTGGCGCACCAAGGCCGGCGACGAGCTGGAGGCCCGGCTCGGCGAGCCGATGACCAAGGACCTGATCGCCCAGGCGTGGCGGACCGCGCTGGCGCCGCAGGGCGAGTGGATCCCGAACGTGCTGAGCGCCGCCGACCGGCGGCTCACCGAGGTCCGCAAGGCCATCCCGGACGCCGGCGGCCTGGTGATCGCCACCGACCAGAACGTGGCCCGCGCCTACGCCAAGATCCTGCGCGAACTCACCGGCGAGAAGCCGACCCTGGTCCTCTCCGACGAGGCCGAGGCGTCCAAGCGGATCTCCGACTACGCGGCGGGCGACTCCCGCTGGATGGTCGCGGTCCGGATGGTCTCCGAGGGCGTCGACGTGCCCCGGCTGGCCGTCGGCGTCTACGCCACCTCGATCTCCACCCCGCTGTTCTTCGCGCAGGCGGTCGGCCGCTTCGTCCGGGCCCGCAAGCGCGGCGAGACCGCGTCGGTCTTCCTGCCCACCATCCCGATGCTGCTCGGCTTCGCCAACGAGATGGAGGTCCAGCGCGACCACGTGCTGGACCGGCCGAAGAAGGAGGGCGAGGGACTCTTCGACGAGGAGGACCGGCTGCTCGCCGAGGCCGAGAAGGCCAACGACGGCCCGGACACGGCCGGCGGCGAGGAGTTCTCCTACGAGGCGCTCGGCTCCGACGCGGTCTTCGACCGGGTGCTGTACAACGCCATGGAATTCGGCATGCAGGCGCACCCGGGCAGCGAGGAGGAGGAGGACTACCTCGGCATCCCGGGCCTGCTGGAGCCGGACCAGGTCCAGATGCTGCTGCAGAAGCGCCAGCACCGGCAGATCCAGCGCTCCAAGGCCAAGCCCGCCGAGGAGGCCGACCTGATCGAACTCCCGGCCGAGCAGCGCCCGGTGGTCACCCACCAGGAACTGCGCGAGCTGCGCAAGGAGCTGAACGCGCTGGTCGCGGCCTGGCACCACCGCACCAGCCAGCCGCACGGCACCGTCCACAACGAGCTGCGCCGCCAGTGCGGCGGGCCGCTCACCGCGCAGGCGACCGCCAACCAGCTGAAGGCCAGGATCGCCAAGATCAGGGAGTGGGCGACCGCCTCCTGAGCGGACCGCGGGGGCTGCCCCCGTTCGATGGTTGACCACGCCCGGCGGCTGCGAGCCGCCGGGCGTTCGCCGTTCCCGCCGAGGCCGGCCGGCAGGACCCGTACGCGGCCTCCGAAAAGCGGTCGATGACATTCCACGGTGTCCGGACTCCGGAGCGTACTCGAACAGGAGAGCGGTACGGCCGGGGTTTATCGGGCGGTTTGCCCGGAGTTTCATCTCGGTAGCGCGACGATCCGGATCGGATTTTGGACAAGGCCTTCCCTAGGCAGCCCCGCGTTCACTACTTTTCCCCCCACGCTCTCTCGAACCGACCACCACGACCCGGGCAGAGCACCGCAGAGTCCCCGCCCGGCAATGGCGCCGGGACGTGGCTCCAGCGCGGACACCCACTCGCGCGCGACACCTCCGTCCCGGTGCGGCAGTACGTCGGACCGGTGACCGCCGCGGAAAGGAATTGCGCGTCGTGACTGCTGAGACATCCCAAACCCTGGACAGAGGTGTCCGGGTACTGAAACTTCTCTCCGACTCCGAACGCGGGCTGACCGTGACCGAACTGGCCGCCCGGCTCGCGGTCAACCGGACCGTGGTCTACCGCCTGCTGGCCACCCTGGAGCAGCACGGACTGGTCCGCCGCGACATCGGCGGCCGGGCCAGGGTCGGCCTCGGCGTACTGCGGCTGGCCCACCGGGTGCACCCGCTGCTGCGCGAGGCCGCGCTGCCCGCGCTGCGCAGCCTCGCCGAGGACCTGGGCGCCACCGCGCACCTCACCCTGGTCGACGGCAGCGAGGCGCTGGCGGTGGCCGTGGTCGAGCCGACCTGGACCGACTTCCACGTCGCCTACCGGACCGGCCTGCGGCACCCGCTCAGCGAGAGCGCGGCCGGCCGGGCGATCCTGGAGGCCCGGTCCTTCCCCAGCCAGCGCCGGCCCGAGCTCGGCTTCGTCGTCACCCACGCGGAGGAGCAGTCCGGCGCCAGTGGTGCCGCGGCCGCGCTGCTCGGGCTGAGCGGCATCGAGGGCAGCGTGGGCGTGGTGATGCTCAACGGCCTGGTGCCGGAACGGGTCGGTCCGCGGGTGGTGGAGGCGGCCACCGAGGTCGCCGACGCACTGAGGTAGCGCCCGGGGGACGGGCCGGGTGTGTTTTGATGCGGGGTGTGTCCCCCGTGAAGGTGTGTCCCCTGTGAAGATTCCCCCGGCCCTCACCGCCCCGAGGACCCGCGCGCTCGGCCTGTGCGGCGCGCTGGTCGTCGCGCTGTTCGCGGTGGCCGCGTTCGCGCCGCTGCCGTTCACGCTGACCCAGCCCGGAGTCACCGCCGACACCCTCGGCTCGTACCAGGGCCGGACGGTGATCACGATCACCGGCGCACCCACCAGGGCCACCGAGGGCCAGTTGCGGGCCACCACCATCTCGGCGACCAACGCGGGCGAGCGGATCAGCCTCCGGCAGGCCCTGAACGGCTGGCTCGAGAACGACGAGGCGGTCCTGCCCACCTCGCTGGTCTACCCGGAGCCCGACCCGGCCGACGCGGTGCAGGAGACCACCCGCCAGATGACCGAGTCCCAGGACGCCGCCACCGCGGCCGCCCTGAACTACCTGCACCTGCCGCCCGGGCAGGTCAAGGTCGGCGTCGACCTCGGTGACATCGGCGGCCCGAGCGCCGGCCAGATGCTCACCCTCGGGATCATCGACAAGCTCTCCGGCGACGGCGCCGGCGGTGACCTCACCGGCGGCCGGACCGTGGCCGGCACCGGCACCGTCGACGACCAGGGCCGGATCGGCGCGGTCGGCGGCGTGCCGCTGAAGACCCAGGCCGCCGCGCGGGACGGCGCGACCGTCTTCCTGCTGCCCGCCCAGGAGTGCAAGGACGCCAAGGTCAACCTCCCGGACGGCCTGCGGCTGGTCCCGGTGACCACCATCGACGAGTCGGTGGCGGCCCTGAAGGCGCTGAAGAACGGCGGCGACGTCCCGGCCTGCTGAGCGCCGCCGCTCCGGCGGGTCCCGGCGCTACTCCCGGGACGCCTGCTCGACCAGCGGCAGCACCCGGTACGGCACCGGGTTCTCCAGCGCGATGGCGGTGGAGGCCCGGACGATCCCGTCGAAGCCCACCACCCGGTCGATCACCCGCTGCAGATCCGCGTTGGACCGGGCGACGATCCGCACCAGCATGTCCCCCTGCCCGGTGATGGTGTGCAGCTCCAGCACCTCCGGCACGGCCACCAGGTGCGCCCGCACGTCCGCGCCCTGGCCCTGGGAGATCTCCAGGGTGGCGAAGGCCGTCACCGGGTAGCCGAGCGCCGCCGGGTCGACCTGCGGGCCGAAACCGCCGATCACGCCGCGCGCCTGCAGCCGGTCCAGCCGGGCCTGCACGGTGCCGCGGGCCACCTGGAGCCGGCGGGAGCACTCCAGGACGCCGATCCGGGGCTCCTCGCTGAGAAGTCTGATCAACTTTCCGTCGAGCGCGTCGATCGCGTCGTTGGGGGAGTGCACGGGGGCTCCGTCCGGTGGGCAAACTGTCCAGCTGCTGCCGCCATTTTCGGGTGCCGGCGCGCACCTTGCCCAGGATGAATCGGAACAGTTGCGCATCGATCCGCCGAGGGCCAGTCTCCCTCCACACCCCGCGCCCGGACCCCCACACCGCGCCGCGGGGCCGACCGGGGAGGAGCGCCTTGACCGAGATCTCCGCCGCACCGCTGACCCAGGAACCCGCCGACGACTTCCGTCCGATCACCGGCCCCGACGCCGTGGTCCTCGCGGTGCACGACGCCAGGAAGGCCGCGCACTACTACTCGGCCACCCTGGCGATGCGATGTACCGCCTACTCGGGACCGGAGAACGGCAACCCGGAGACCTGCGCCTACGTCTTCGAGACCGGGCCCGCCCGCTACGTGCTCACCTCCGTGGTCCAGGTGCTCACCGGCCACGGCCGCCTGATCGCCGACCACCTGGCCCGCTACGGGGAGGGCATCGTCGACCTCGCCCTGCGGGTCCCCGACGCCTACGCCGCCTTCGACTACGCGGTCGATCGGGGCGCCGCCCCGATCGCCGAACCGTACGAACTCACCGACCGCCAGGGCACCGTGGTGCTCGCGGTGATCGCCACCGCCGGCGCCGCCCGGCACACCCTGGTCGACCGCACCCGCTACCGCGGCCCGTACCTGCCCGGCTTCACCCCGGTCCCGGACCGGCTTCGCCCGCCGACCACCTCGCTCCTCGGCTGAGCGGACGTCACCTACGGTGCGGGGACGGTCTGGACGGCCGGCGGATGGCCGTTCCAGGTCACGAAGACCGAGCTGGTGCCCTCGGGATGGGAGAAGTCGATCCGCATCCAGTGGTCGCCGTTCCACACCTGCATCTGCCAGCCCGCGTCCGGGGTCGCCGAGACCAGCTCGGCCTGGTCCGCCCGGATGTCCAGCGCCACCCGGCCGCCCGGCACCAGATAGCTGTGCACCGAACTGCTCGGGCTCGGCCGCCGCGACGGCGCCCGGCTCGGGTCGGCGGGCCCGCCCGTACCGGAACCTGCGCCCGCGCCCGTACTCGTGCTCGTGCTTGCGCTCGGTGAGGGTGGGGCGGAGCCGGACGTCGCCGGGGCGATCGACTCGACGGTCACCGGCGGCGGGGCCGCGGGGGAGGGCAGCGGCACGGCCTTCGGCCGGTCGGAGACCGCGTCCGTCAGCACCGCGTGCACGCCGAACCAGGACAGCGCCACCGCTGCCCCGGTGGCCGCCGTCCAGGCGCCGAGTTGTACCAGTCCGCTCCGCATCGCGCGCCCATCCTGCCGCATCCCGGTCGAGCGCAGGTCGGCGGGCCGGACAATTCGGCAGAGAGCCTGCGGAAAGCACCGCCGCCGCGGCCCCCGGCGTGGCCGGCCCGCGGTCTGACGGCCCGTCCCCACCCCTCGTCAGGCCCGTGATCGGGACCCGAGGTACAGACCAATCGAGGCGGATGCCGTACCGTGCAGGGCCATGGCAACAGTGCTCGTGGTCGAGGACGACCCCTTTGTCCGCTCCGCCCTCATCCGGCACCTCTCCGAGTCGGGCCATGCCGTGCGCAGCGTCGGCACCGCGCTGGAGGCGCTGCGCGAGGTCTCCCAGGTCGGCTGTGACCTGGTGATCCTCGATCTCGGCCTGCCCGACCTGGACGGCAGCGAGGCGCTCAAGATGATCCGGGGCGTCACCAACGTGCCGGTGATCATCTCCACCGCCCGGGACGACGAGGCCGAGATCGTCCGGCTGCTCAACGACGGCGCCGACGACTACCTGGTGAAACCCTTCTCCGCCGAACACCTGACGGCCCGGATGGCCGCCGTACTGCGCCGCCTCGGCGGCGGCGGGGTCGCCACCCCGCAGGTCCTGCGGGTCGGCGGGCTCGCCATCGACCCGCAGCGCCGCGAGGCCGTCCTGGACGGCCGGGCGCTCGACCTCACCCGGCGCGAGTTCGACCTGCTGGCCTTCCTCGCCGCCCGGCCCGGCGTGGTGGTCCCGCGCAAGGAGATCCTGGCCGAGGTCTGGCGGCAGACCTACGGCGGCGACCAGACCATCGACGTCCACCTGTCCTGGCTGCGCCGCAAGCTCGGCGAGACCGCCTCCAGCCCCCGCTACCTGCACACCGTGCGCGGGGTCGGGGTCAGGCTGGAGGCACCGGGCGGGTCCGCAGGCGCCGCGACATGAGGCGGTTCACCCGCTCGCTGCGCTGGGCCATGATCAAGGCGGCGGTGGCCGGCACCACCATGGTGGCGCTGGCCTTCCTGATCCCACTCGGCCTGATGGTCCAGCAGACCGCCCGGGACCGGGCATTCACCGCGGCGGAACGCCAGGCCGCCGCCCTCGGTCCGGCCCTCGCGATCACCACCGACCAGGACGCCATCGCCCGGGCGCTCGCCTCCACCGACGCCGGCGCCCGGGACCGGCTCGCCGTCCACCTCCCGGACGGCACCGCGGTCGGCACCGGCCGGGCCGACCCCGCCGGCCTCGCCGCCGTGGAGAAGCAGGGCCGCTCGTACACGGTCGCCGTGCCCGGCGGCTTCGCCCTGCTCCAGCCGGTCGCCGTCGACGGCGGACGGATCGCGGTGGTCGAGGTGCACGTCGCCGACGGCGACCTCACCCGCGGCGTCACCACCGCCTGGCTGGTGCTCACCCTGGTCGCCCTCGCGCTGGTCGCCATCTCGGTCCTGGTGGCCGACCGGATGGGCGCCCGGATCGTCACCTCCGCCCGCCGGCTGGCCGGCGCGGCCCGCTCGCTGGGCGCGGGCAACCTGGCCGTCCGGTACCCCGTCGACGGCCGGCCGGGCGCGGGCGCGCCCGAGGAACTGCGCGAGGCCGGCCTGGCCTTCAACGCGATGGCCGACCGGGTCGTCCACCTGCTCGCCGCCGAACGCGAACTCGCCGCCGACCTCTCGCACCGCCTGCGCACCCCGCTCACCGTGCTCCGGCTCAACGCCGCCTCGCTCGGCGACGGCGACGCCGCCGACGCGACCCGGCACGCCGTCTCCCAACTCGAGCGCGAGGTCGACCAGATCATCCGCTCCGCCCGGCGCGCCCCCGACGACGCACCCGCCGTCACGCTCGGCTGCGACGCCGTCGAGGTGATCCGAGAACGGGTCGGCTTCTGGTCCGCGCTCGCCGAGGACGAGGGCCGCCCCTGGCAGCTGGCCGGCGCCGAGGGCTCGGTCCTGGTCCCGGTGCAGCGCGGTGACCTGGCCGCGGCCGTGGACGCACTGCTCGGCAACGTCTTCCGGCACACCACGATCGGCACCGCCTTCTCGGTCGACCTGGCCGCCACCCCCGACTCGGTGATCGTCCTGGTCGGCGACGCCGGCCCGGGCTTCGCCGACCCCGACACCGCGATCCAGCGCGGCACCGGCCACGGCGGCGACGGCTCCACCGGTCTCGGCCTGGACATCGCCCGCAAGCTCGCCGAGGACACCGGCGGCGACGTCGCACTCGGCCGCTCGGCCGGGCTCGGCGGTGCGGAGATCCGGCTGCGGATCCAGACCAGGGCGGACGCCGCCGGGCCGCGCCGGCCGCGCCGCCGGGCCGGGCGGTTCGCGGGCGCGGCGCGCCGCCAGGGGTGAGAAGGCCCGCAGTGACCCGCAGGTGGGCGAAGCCCGCAGTGACCCGCCCGCGGGCCCGCAGGCGCCGGAGGGCGGGGGCGGAGCGCGGGGGCCGATTCCGAGGCTGTTCCTTAAGCCGGCCCTAAGCCAGTGCTACCCCTCCCTCAGCTGCCCGATTCGTCCCTTCCGTGCTCGCTAGCGTCTGCGGCGCCGGGGTCCGCACCCCGGGTACGACGGTCACTCTCCCGGAGGTACGCCGACCATGACGAGCCAGCCCACCCGCCGCACCGGACACCGCCGCCGCAGCCGCAAGGGCACCCTGATCGGCGCCTCGGCCGTCGCGCCGCGATCGTCGCGGGCGGCGTCGTCGCCCTCGCCTCCACCGCCAGCGCGGCCTCGGTCGGCGCCGTCTACAGCCGCACCAGCACCTGGGACAGCGGCTACACCGGCCAGTACGTGATCAACAACCCCGGCACCGCCGCGATCGACGGCTGGACCCTCAGCTTCGACCTGCCCGAGGGCGCCACCGTCTCCTCGCTCTGGAACGCAGGCTTCACCGTGGCCGGCCGCCACGTCACCGTGAAGCCCGAGGACTGGAGCAAGCGGATCGAGCCCGGCCGCACGGTCGACGTCGGCTTCGTCGTCCAGGGCTCCGGCGCCGCCCAGGCCGAGCCCGGCAACTGTCTGATCAACAACGTCTCCTGCACCGCCGGCAACGGCCCCGCCCCCACCCCGTCCGGCCGCCCCACCGGCACCCCCAGCACCGCCCCCAGCCCCTCGCCGAGCGCCTCCACCCCCGCGCCGAAGCCCACCGCCAGCGCCACCCCCACCGGCTCGCCCAAGCCCACCGCGACCGCGACCCCGACCGCCACCCCGACCCCCGGCCCCGGCGGCACCACCCGGTTCGCGCCGTACGTCGACACCTCGCTCTACCCGCCGTACGACCTGGTGGCCACCGCCAAGGCCAGCGGGGTGAAGAACTTCACCCTCGCCTTCATCGTCTCCGGCGGCGGCTGCACCCCGAAGTGGGGCGGCGTCTCCGACCTGTCCGCCGACGCGGTGGCGGGCCAGATCGGCGCCCTGCGCGCGATCGGGGGCGACGTCCGCGCCTCCTTCGGCGGCGCCAACGGCAGCGAACTGGCCGCGGCCTGCTCCTCGGCCGCCGACCTGACCGCCGCCTACCAGAAGGCCGTCGACGCGTACGGCCTCGACAAGCTCGACTTCGACATCGAGGGCGGCGCCATCGCCGACGCCGCCGCCAACACCCGGCGCGCCCAGGCCATCGTCCAGCTGCAGAAGAACGCCGCCGCCAAGGGCAGGACCCTGGACGTCTCCTTCACCCTCCCCGCACTGCCCACCGGCCTCACCCAGGACGGCATCAACCTGGTCGCCGGGGCGAAGAGCGCCGGCGTGAAGATCGGCGCCGTGAACATCATGGCGATGGACTTCGGCGACGGCGTCGCCCCCAACCCGCAGGGCCGGATGGGCAAGTACGCCATCGACGCCGCCACCGCCACCCAGGCCCAGGTCAAGAGCGTGCTCGGGCTCGGTGACGCCGAAGCCTGGAGCAAGGTCGCGGTCACCCCGATGATCGGCGTCAACGACGTCGCCACCGAGGTCTTCACCGTCGCCGACGCCACCCAGCTCGCCGACTTCGCCAAGTCCAAGCACCTGGCCTGGCTCGCCATGTGGTCCGGCACCCGGGACAAGGCCTGCCCCGGCGGCGCCAAGGCCTACGCCGACGCCACCTGCAGCAGCATCGCCCAGCAGCCGCTCGACTTCACCCGCGCCCTCGGCGCCTACACCGGCTGACCCCTCCCGCCGCGACCCCGCCGCCCCCGGACCGCCACGGCCCGGGGGCGGCGTCTGTCCGCCCACCCCCGGTGGCCGCACCGCGACGGCCCGCAGTCGCCGGTCCGCGGCCGGGCGGCCCCCGGGACAGGTCCGGTAAGGTCGCTTGCTGGCCCCACCAGCGGACGGAGCACGACGTGAGCACGGTGCAAGAGGAACGCAGGCCGCTCGCGCAGCGGCCTGGACAGCCCGATGCCCCGACGGCAACCCTGCGCCGCGCGCTCGCCGCGCCGCTCACGGCCCTGCGGACCGCCCCGCGCCGCCCGCTGACCGCCGCCACCGCGCTGGCCCTGCTCTCCCTGCTGGCCTACGCCACCGTGCGGCACTTCGTCGGCACCTCGATGGTCGACATGATCGTCTACCGCGCCGAGGGCGCCGCCGTGGCCGGCGGCCACGACCTGTACGCGCTGCGCGTCACCGAGTGGAGCCTGCCGGCCACCTACCCGCCGTTCGCAGCGATGCTCTTCGTCCCCACCACCTGGTTCGGCATCGGCTTCCTGCGGGTCGCCATCACCGCCGGGAACGTCGCCCTGCTCGCCGTGCTCGCCCACCTGTCCTTCAAGCTGGTCGGCTGGCCGCGCCGCGACCTGCGCCCCGTCGGCGTGGTCCTGATCGCCGGACTCGGCGTCTGGCTGGAACCGGTCTTCACCACGCTCCGCTACGGCCAGATCAACCTCGCCCTCGCCTGCCTGATCCTCTGGGACCTCACCCGCCCCGACGGCAGGCGCAGCAAGGGCGTCGCCATCGGCATCGCGGCCGGGATCAAGCTCACCCCCGGCCTGTTCGCCGTCTACCTGCTGATCACCGGGCGGGTCCGGGCCGCGTTCGTGGCCGGCGCCACCTTCCTGGCCACCTTCGCCCTCGGCGCCGCAGTCCTCCCCGACGCCACCTGGGGCTTCTGGACCAAGTACCTCTACGACTCCTCCCGGGTCGGCAAGACCGAGATCGTCGACAACCAGTCCGTCCGCGGCGCCGTGGCCCGGCTGCTGCACAGCGCCGACCCCGGCACCCTCGCCACCCTGGCGAGCGCCACCGTCGCCCTGGCCGGCCTCGCGGTCGCCGCCTGGGCGCACCGCAGCGCCCGCTGGACCCCGCGCGCCGACGCCTGGGGGGTGTGCTGCGCCGCGGTCACCGCCGTCCTGATCTCCCCGATCAGCTGGACCCACCACTGGGTCTGGTGCGTCCCGGTCCTCGTCCTGCTCGCCGCCGAGGCCGCCCACGAGCACTCCCGGCCGGCCGCCGGCCGCCGGCTGCGCTGGCGGCCGATCCTCGGCGCCACGCTGCTCGCGTTCCTGTCCTTCGGCATGTGGGTCGTCCCCCACAAGGGCGACCTCGACCTCCACCTGCCGCCGCTGCACCAGTTCCCCGCGGACGTCTACCCGATCGTCGGGATCTGCTTCCTCACCCTGGCCGCGCTCCGCGTCAGGGCCCGCCGCCGGGCCGCCGGAGCCCCGCTGATCCGGCTGCCGCGCCAGCGGCCCGCCGGGCCGGCCGCCCGCCTGAGGGCGCGGGCCGAGGCGCGGGCCGGCGCGCGGGCCGACGCCGGGGCGCAGACCGAGGTGGGGGCGCGGCGCTAGCGCGTTCGGCGCCGGGCCCGACCCGTTCGCCCGGCGGCGCGGGGAACCGCGTGGCCGGGGAGCGGCGCCGCCTCGTCCGCTCCGCGCTGCCGTGTACTGCTCGCGGCGCGCGGACGGCTCGCGCGTCAACGGCGTGACCGAGCGCTGCTCGCAGGTGGACGGCCCGCGGGTGGACGGCCCGCGCGTCAACGGCGTGCGCGTGAGGTCCGGGCCGGTCGCGGGTCACGCCAGCAGGTCGGCGAGCGAGCCGTCCAGGTCCATCGCGCCCAGCTCGCCGCCCGGCGGCACCAGCCGGTGAGCCCGCTCCAGCCAGGCCGCCACCGTGGCCAGCGGCGCCTCCAGCAGCGCGTCCCCGGCCGGCGAGCTCAGTGCCATGCACAGCACGCTCCGCCGCCCCGACCGGGTCGGCCAGATCCGCACGTCGCCCTGGCCGCAGGGCCGGAAGGTCCCCTCGACCAGCAGCTCACGGGCGAACACCCAGGTCACCGGCGTCCCGGTGTCCAGGTGAAAGGTGATGTGGACCGCGAACGGGTCGTGGCTCCCGTACGACAGCCGGGCCGGGACGGACACGCTCCGCTCGGGCGACAGCACCAGGTCCAGGTCGAGCTCCTGCTCCACCACACCGACGTACCGCTCCATGGCCGTGCTCCTCTCCGCTTCCGGAGCGGCTGCCGCTCAGCCCCTCCACCAGGAGAGAGGGCGGTGCACAGGATCTCTTACACACCTTCCGATGGGGTCTTTTTCCGCGGAATCAAGCGGAAAGCCCCGCCCGAGGCACTACCCTTTGTGACTGCATGGCGACTCTCCGCCTGCGCCACTCGATCCGGCCCGGTGCGGGCGCGAAGGAAGCACGGATGACGGACCGGCCATTCGCCGCCGGCGCGGACACGGCCGCCGGCCCGACGCCGGGCTACTACCCCGACCCTTCCATCCCCGGCTTCGTCCGCTACTGGGGCGGTACCGGCTGGGTCCCCGGCACCAGCCGACGGGCGCCCGCCGAGGGCGAGCACCTGCCTCCACCGGTCTTCGCGGCCCGCCAGGCGCCGCCGGTCGTCCCGCCCCGGCACATGCCGCCCCCGGCCGCCGTCCCGCCCCCGGCCGCCCCCGGTGGCGCGGGCGGCGGTCCGGACGCCGACGCGGGCAGCGGTAGCGGCGGCCGCGGCGGGACCGGCGGTGAGACCGGTCCGGTCTTCCTCGACCAGACCGGCGCCGGCGCCGCGTTCACGATGGCCCCGCACGCCGAACTCGAACTGCGGCCGCGGGCCGTGGTCGAGCCCCGGCGGCCGGCGCCCGGCCCGCTCCCGGAGTTCACCCCCGAGCCCCGGTTGGAGCCACTGCCCCCGCTCGCGGTCCAGTCGTCGAACGGCCCGGACGGGTCCGGCTGGCGGGCCGACCCCACCGCGCAGCGCGGGCTGCTGGAGACCGGCGCCGCACCGAGATGGGTGTCCTGGGGGGTACTCGGGTCGGCCGAGGCCGACGCGGCGATCGAGGGCGATGCGGAGGGCGGGCCGCAGGCCGGGGGTGCTGCGGGGTCCGCCGTGGAATCCGGTGCGGAATCCGTTGCGGTGTCCGGGGCCATCACCGCTCCGGAGCCTGCCGTCACGGCGGCGCCGGAGCCCGGCGCGGTCGAGACGGCGGCCGTCGAACCCGCCGCGGTCGCGCCCGCCGGTGCCCATGCGGCGCCGACGCCGGCCCCGACTGCTCGGCCCGCAGCTCCGACGCCTGCAGCCCCGACGCCCGCAGCTCCGACGCCCGCAGCTCCGACGCCCGCAGCTCCGGCACCTGTGGCTCCGACGCCTGCCGCCGCGAGGCCCACCGTTCCGAAGCCCACCGTTCCGAAGCCCACCGTCCCGATGCCCGCCGCCGTGCGGTCCGCCCCCTTCCAGCCCGCTGCCGCCAAGCCCGGCGCGGCGGCGAAGTCCGCGGCGCGCAGACCGGTGCAGCCGAGGGCCGCCGGGCTGGGCCGCCGGCTGCTGGCCCGGACGGTCGACACGGCGGTGGTCGCCGTGGTCGCCGCCGCCGCGGCCGTTCCGCTCGCCGCCTCCACCCTCGACCACCTGCGGGAGAAGCTCGACCAGGCGCAGGCCCGTTCGCAGCTGACGGGCCGGTCCGTGCAGGTCTGGCTGGTCGACCCGCTGGTGGTCGGCAAGGCGGCCGCCCTGCTCGGCGTGCTGGTCCTGCTGGGCGTGGTGTACGAGGTCCTGCCGACCGCCCGGACCGGTCAGACCTTCGGCAAGCGGCTCGCCAGGATCAAGGTCGTCGACGCCGGACCGGCCGCGGGCCGGGCCCGGCCGCAGCCGCCGCGTCCGGCCCGATCGCTGCTCCGCTGGGTGAGCGGCCAGTTCGCCGCGGTCCTCGTGGTCGGCCTGGTGTGGCCGCTCCTCGACCGGCGGGAGCGACGAGGACTGCAGGACCGTGCGGCCCGGACCCGCGTGGTTCGCGCCTGACGCGCGATCACCGCGCCGGCTGCGACTGACGGGCCGTCCGGCTCGAAACCGGACAAAACATCATAGATATCCCAAGCCTGCCGTGCGCGCGGTGTTCTACTCGGGGCATGAGCACCAACAACTCCTCAGGCAGCGAGCAGGAAGGGGGCGACAAGCCCTCCTTCGACAAGCCCCCGCAGGCGGGCCCGCCCCCAGGTGCGCCCTCCGACCCGTACGGCACCCCGCCCCCGGCCGACACCCCGTCGGACCACGCGTCCGGCCATGCGTCCGACCGTCCGCCCGGGTACGGCGCCCCGTACGGCGCGCCCCCCGGCGGCCAGGCGTCCCCGTACGGCGGTTCCCCGTACGGAGCTCCCTACGGTGCTCCGCCGCCCGGCGGCAGCCCGTACGGGAACGTCGGCGAGGGGCCGGTCCCTGGGATGCCGCCGCTGGGCAGCTGGTCCAACCGCATCGTCGCCAAGGTGCTCGACTTCCTGATGATGCTGATCCTCGCCGTGCTGGTGTCGCTGCCGTTCGCGGACCTGACCAGCAACAACGGCTGGATCGGCCCGATCTGGCTCGCGTACGCGTTCTACCTGGTCTACGAGGGCCTGATGCTCGGCCGGGACGGCCAGACCGTCGGCAAGAAGCTCTTCAAGCTCAGGGTCGCGATGCTCGTGGACGGGAGCATCCCCACCGGGAACGCGGCCTGGATCCGGTCCGCCACTTTCGTACTGCCCGCGGTGATCTGCTGCGGCGCCCTGTGGTGGCCGGTCGACGGCCTGTTCGGCGTCTTCGACAAGCCGTACCGGCAGTGCATCCACGACAAGGCGGCGAAGACCGTCGTGATCTCCACCGCCTGACCCCGCCGTACGACCCGGGGCTCAGCCCCGGCCGGCGTACTCCGGCCGCGGCGCTCCCGGCCGCTCACCGACCCCGGTAGCGACGGCCGCCCGGCGCTGCGCGGCCACCGACATGAGCAGCGCCGTCGCGAGTGTCCCCAGCGCGACGGCGAACGCCACCAGCACGGCGACCTCGAACACCCCGGACGACCCGGAGACGGCCAGCAGGGCCACCGTGGTGGCGACGACGATCAGGATGCCCGTGCAGAGCTGTGCGGTGGTGGGGCGCGGCATGGCGGTCAGTCCTTCGCGCGGGGGATGGGAATCCGGCACTGAGTGCCTACCCATGACGGCAGGCAGGTAAGTACAGCCTCACCAGGGTAATCGGCGGATCCGGGCATATGCAGAGTCAGAGGGGGCGCACGGGCTCATACCGGCCAGGCGCAACCGCCCGCGGTGCGCTCGGTACGGTGATCCCGCAGACCGACACCCTGGGGGACCGCATGCCCGTACCCGCCGACTGGCCGACCAGCGAGGCCGAGGCACTCGCCGCGCAGCAACGGCTGCGCCCGCTGGTCGTCGCCGCCGGACCGGCCCCGCAGGCGGGCGACGGGGCCCTGGTGGCCGGCGTCGACGTCGCGTACGACGACGGACGCGACCTGGTGGTGGCCGCCGCCGTCCTGCTGGACCTCGCCACCCTGAAGGTCGTCGAGCAGACCACCGCCACCGGCCGGATCGCCTTCCCCTACCTCCCCGGGCTGCTCGCCTTCCGTGAACTGCCCGCCGTCCTGGACGCGTTGGCCGACCTGCGGACCACCCCCGACCTGGTGGTCTGTGACGGCTACGGGCTCGCGCACCCCCGCCGCCTCGGCCTCGCCAGCCACCTGGGCGTCCTCACCGGGCTGCCCGCGATCGGCGTCGCCAAGACCCCGTTCACCTTCACCCACCGGGAGCCAGGACCCGACCGCGGTGACTGGTCCCCGCTCCTCGACGGCGCCGAGGAGGTCGGCCGGGCGGTCCGCACCCGCCGGGACGTCAAACCGGTCTTCGTGTCGGTCGGCCACCGCATCGGCCTGCCGGAGGCCGTCGCCACCACGCTGGCCCTGGCACCCGCCTACCGGCTCCCCGAGACCACCCGCCACGCGGACTCGCTCTGCCGCCGCCGGCTGGCCGAGGCCCAGCAGGCGCACGGCACCCCGTAGGTGTACGGCACCGGGTAGGCGGACGGCGCCCAGCAGGCGTACGGTGCCCAGCAGCCGGGAAGCCACAGGTGGGCGGCCGCGGCGCCGGCGGGCGTACGGCCGGGTGCACGGCTGGAGGTACGGCTGGAGGTACGGCCAGGTGCACGCCGGGCGGGCCGGCTGGCTCCGAGTCGCCGTTCTGACACCGCGTCGCATGTGTTAGACATATGGGTTGAAGCTTGGCAACGGCCAGTGAGCGGCGAGCGGTGCGGCAGCACCGGGCCCGCCACACCGGGTACGGGGGAGGTACGAGGACGTGAGCACGGGGAGCGGTTCGACCGGCGGCTCCGGGGCCGGCTACCGCGTGGAGGTGGACGGCCTTCGCGCCTTCGCCTCCCAGGTACGGGGTCTTCTGAACGAGTTCCAGACGACGGCGGACGGCACACGCGTCCACGGCCAGAGCGGCGTCGGCGGTACCGCCTTCGGCAGCTTCCCGGAGGCGGTGGACCTGCACGAGAAGTACCAGCAGATGCGCGACGGCCTGCGGGACGTCCTCAACGCCCTCTACGACGCGATCGACGAGGCCCAGCGCAAGGCCGACCTGACCGCCGTCAACTACGAGGAGCAGGAGCTCGAGACCTCGCGCACCCTGCGGATCAGCTCCGACGGCTGGTCGGTCGGCAACCCCTCGGCCACCAGCCAGGCCGCGTACGGCACCAACACCGGCACCGGGAACACCGCCTCGCAGCCGAAGCCGACCGGCACGGCCTCCCCGACCGGACCCGTGAGCAGCGCGTCCCCGTCGGGCAGCGGAGAGCCGAAGCCGTCGTGGTAGCGGGACACGTCCTTCGGGGGACGACCACAGCTCCTGAAACCCACTCCGGAGCCGGGACGAGGACGGAAACGGGAGGCGACCGGCCATGACCAACTACACCAACTTCCACGACTACAGCCATGGCGACCTGCGCCAGATGGTGCAATCCATGGACTCCGGCGGCGTCATGGCCGCCAGCGACCCCTGGCGCAAGGCCACCGAGACCCTCAAGCAGATCCGCACCGCCCTCAACACCGCCTCCGCCGACGCCACTTCCTCCTGGGAGGGGTCGACCAGCAGCGCCTTCTACTCGAAGATGACCAAGCTCGCGAACGCGGTCAACAACGCGGCCGCGTACGCCAATGACGCCGCCGCGGCGATGCAGATGATGTCCGAGGCGATCGACACGGCCAAGCGGGACATGCCCGAGGAGCCCAGCTGGCTCGACAAGGCCGGCGACGCCATCGGCGACTCCATCGAGGCCACCGTCGGCGTCGACGACGAGGACACCCGCACCACGATCACCGACGAGAAGAAGGCCCAGGCGGTCGCCGTCATGGAGACCCTCTCCAGCAAGTACCGCGCCACCACGGCCTACCTGAAGCCGCCGCAGAAGATCACGGTCAGCAACGACGTCGAGGACCTGGAGCCGCCGGATTCGTCCGGGCCCGCGGCGTTGGGGGCCCTGATCATGGGCGGCGGTATGGGATTCGCCGGTGCCGGACAGTCCAGGGGCGGCGTCGCACCGACTGCGAGGTCCACCGGCCCGGCGCTCGGTGGGTCACCGGCCTCTCCCAAGGCGAGTCCGGCAGGTCCGACGGACCCCGGAATCAAGGGCGGTACCGCCAATCCCCAGGTCAAGCAGCCGGCGAACGTCCCGAGCGGCCCCGGCACCGGCATCGACGGAGTCCACCTCGGCACGGGTGGCGCCCGCGGCGGGGCGACGCCTTCGGTCGGCGGCGGGTGGGGCACCGGTTCGGGTCACGGGGTGTCCGGGGAATCCGGCGGAGGCATCGTCGGCGGTCTCGGCGTCCGGGGTGGAACCTCGGGCGGAACGGCAGCCGTCGGAGGCGGCGGGCTGACGGGCGGCCAGAAGGGCACCGCCGGGACTTCCGGCGCGAACAGTGGCCCAGGCCGGGGCTCCGGCTCGGCCGGTGGCAGCGGCCGCTCGGGTGCCTCCGCATTCGGCGCCGGCGGCATGGAGAACCAGAAGGGTCTCGGTTCCGGCGCGGGAGGCGGAGCAGGTGCCGGTGGCGATCACCGGACCGGCTCCGGGCTGGCCCGCAAGGGCGGCGGCCTGGTCGGCGAGACCGGCAAGGGCGGAACCGGTCGGCAGGCCTTCACCGAGGGCGGATCCGGGCTCGGCCGGTCCCGTACGCAGGGTGCCTCAGGTGCCGCGGGTGCGGGGAACGGAATCCCCGATGGGACCAAGGCAGGTAAGAAGGAGAAGAAGCAGGCCAAGGAGCGGCCTGACTACCTCGTCGAGGACGAGGAGACGTGGGCATCGGGAGCGCGGGTCAACCCCGACGTGGTGGAGTGATCCACCTGTCGACCTGGTGGTCCGACATTGCCAGCCGTCCGCCCGGACGGTTGTTTCAACGAGTGGGGTGACAAAGCTTGGTGACCGGACGACCGATGGGCCTCGGGGCTGCGCTGGTTGCGGGAGCACTGCTGTGGGGCGTGGGCGCCGCACCCGCATACGCGGACAGTGTGCGCGAAGCGCAGTGGCCACTGCAGAACTACGGCGCGGACAGCCGGGTCTGGCCGATCAGCCAGGGCGAGGGAGTCACCGTCGCACTGATCGACTCAGGTGTGCTGGCCGACCACCAGGACCTCACCGGTCAGATCCTGCCCGGGACCGACCTCTCCGGGCAGCAGGGCGACGGCCGCGTCGACGTGAACGGCCACGGCACGTCCATGGCGAGCATCATCGCGGGGCACGGGCACGACGGGCAGTCCGGTGTGATGGGGCTGGCGTCGAAGGCCAAGATCCTTCCGATTCGTGTGGCACTCAGCGACTCCGGCGAGGCCAATTCGGGTGAGACCAAGCTCGCCGAGGGCATTCGCTACGCGGCGGACCACGGCGCCAAGGTGATCAACCTCTCCGTCTCGGGTGGCTCCGCGTCCGACCGTGAGACCCGAGCCGCTGTCGAGTACGCGATCTCGAAGGACACCGTCGTGATCGCGGGCGCCGGCAACCTCGGCAAGCACGGCACGCCGGTCTCGTATCCGGCGGCCTATCCGGGAGTTGTCGCCGTCTCGGCCGTCGACAGTTCCGGCCGTGTCTGGAACGAGTCCAACGCCGGCCCCGAGATGACGCTGGCAGCTCCTGGAGTGGCCATCGCCAGCGCCGGAATCAAGTCGAGTACGGCCTACGTCACCTCGAACGGCACCTCCGACGCGACGGCCTATGTGTCGGCGATCGCCGCGCTCGTCCGGGCCAAGTACCCCGAGCTGTCGGCCGGGCAGGTGATCAATCGGATGATCAAGTCGGCGGTGGCCCCGCCGGACAAGTCGGCCGTGCCGAACAACAACTACGGGTACGGGATCGCTTCGCCCGCCGCCGCCCTGGCCGCCAACCCGGCGGTCGACGGCGGGCCGAAGGAGAACCCGTTGCTCGGGCGGGCCGAGTCGCAGAAGGACTCGACCGCGCCCGGTACGGCACAGCCCGCGCCGAAGGCCAGTGGCAGTGCCGGTGCCGGCGCGGCCACGGGTGCCACCGCCGGCAACGGGTCGCAGGCCGAGAAGAAGGACGACGGCGGCGTGCCGGTGGCGGCCCTGGTCGGCGGGGCGGTCGGACTGCTCCTCGTGGTCGGGCTGGTGCTGTTCCTGGTGCGCCGGTCGCGTGGCGGGTCGGGCGGGCCGGGTGGTTCCGGTGGGGCCGGTGGGACGGGCGGGGGTCCGGGTGGGCCCGTGCCGCAGTCGGCGCCGGGCTACGCCTACCCGCCGCAGCAACAGGCAGCCCCGTACCCGGCGCAGGCCCAGCAGTACCCCGCGCAGCAGTACCCGCCGCAGCAGCCCCCGGCCCCGCCCGGTGGAAATCCGTATCAGCGCTGACACGCCCACGGACGGCCGAGGGTGACCCCATGGGAACGGCCCTTCGGGTAAGAGATGGCTCGACAGCCGTCGACTACCTGAAGGGCCGCCATGTTGAAGAAGCTTGCCGTTCTCGCTCTTGTTGCCTCGGCCGCCGCGACCGGCCTGCTCGCCTCGGCGGGTCCGGCGTCGGCGGAGGGGCCGCGCAACGAGCAGGAGGCGGCGGTGTGTTCCGCGCTGCTGCCGTTCGCGGTCTCCGGCAGCCTGGTGGATGCGATCTGCGTGGTGCGCAAGAACGGCTGACGCGCTTGCCGTACTGCCGTACGGCGGGCCCGGGAACACGACGGAGCCGGCCCCGACCCCCACGGGTGGGGCCGGCTCCGTCGTGTTCCCCGGCGTACCAGTTGCAGCCAGCCAGCGGGCCGTACGCTGGCGGGCGTGGACTGCTACTCGTGCCTGACCGACGCCGCCCTCACCGGGCCGGCTGCCTCGACATGCGCGGCCTCGACGGTGGCGCCCCGGGAAGCGGTTGCCTTCGACGAGCACTGGCGGGTGGCGCACGCCTTCGGTACGGCGGTGCCGGGCTGGCTGGTGCTGCTGCCGCGGCGGCACGTGACCTCGATCGCCGAGCTGACGGACACTGAGGCGGCCGGTCTGGGGGTCTGGCAGGTGCGGCTGTCGCGGGCGCTGGTGGAGGTGACGGGGTGCGCGAAGACCTATGTGGCGCAGTTCGCGGAGGCGGCCGGCTTCGAGCACGTGCACTTCCACGTGGTGCCGCGGGCCGCTGGGCTGGCGGAGGAGTTCCGGGGGCCGCGGGTGTTCGGGCTGCTCGGCGCCGGACTGTCCGGCGCCGGGGCGGCGGAGGTGCCGGAGGCGGTGCGGGACGGCATCGCGCTGAGGCTCCGCGCGGCGCTGGACCGGTGACTCACCGGTGGTTCGCTGGTGAGTCGCAGTTGAGTCACCGGTAGGCCGCAGCCGCGCGGAGCCGTCGGACGGGAGGCGGGCTCAGCCGGCCGCCGTCCAGGGGGACTTGGCCATGATCGCCTTCACGTTGGCGACGTAGCTCGGGTTGGGGATCACCGAGGTGCCGACGGTGGCGCCGGTCGCCGGGTCGGTGGTGGTGTTGTAGTGGACGTTGCCCGCGCCGGCGTTGTAGGCGGCGATGACCAGGTCGAGCAGCGGGGTCTTGCCGGTGACCGGGTCGGGGGAGAGGTCGTAGTTGCCGCCGAAGCAGGAGTCGCCGTAGTAGGCGACCAGCCAGTCGATCAGCTGTGCACCGAGCTGGACGTTGCCGTTGAGGGTGTTGACGTCGCTCTTGGTGCCGAACTTGGTGTTCATCCAGCTGACCGTGTTCGGCATGATCTGCATGGTGCCGATCCCGCCGTCGCAGGCCAGGATCGTGGACTGCCAGCCGCTCTCCTGCCAGGCGATCGCCTTGACCAGGGCGACCGGCAGCGGCGGGAGCTTGTCGGTGCCGCCGCTGCCGAGCGCGAGGGTGCGGGACTGGCCGGCCGCGGCGGCGAGGGCGTCACCGACGGTGGCGCGCGCGGCGTCGGTACCGGTGTGGCTCGGTGCGCAGCCGCTCTGCAGGGGCGGCGTGTGCGGGGTGGCCGGGGGTGGCGGCGGGGCGACCGGGCCGGGCTTGGCGGTGGGCGGCGGGGCGGCCGCGACGGGCTTGGCGGCCGTCTTGGCGGGGCTCGGCGAGGCGCTGGTCCGCTTGGCGCTCGGAGAGGCGGTGGCGGAGGCGGACGGGCTGGGTGAGGCGCCGGTGGTGGGGGCGTCACTCGCGGTGGGCTGGGCGCTGGGTGAGAGGGTGGCCGAGTCCTCCGGGGACGGCCGGGCTGCGGTCGCGGCCGCAGCTGCCGCGGTGGCGGTACCGTCGGCCTTCTTCGCGCAGCCGGCCAGCGGTACGGCGGCGATGGTGACCGATATCAGGCAGAGCGCGGCTTTACGTGGGCCGGTGGCCGTCATGGTGGTGTTCCCCCGAGGTCATGTGTCCGCCCGGGCACGGGCGAGGGCCACATCCTACGGCCGGGTAACGGCCTCCGGTGGGGCGGGCGGGAGATGTGAGGCCAGGGCGGGAGAGCCGGGGCCAGGGCGGCGGCCCCGCGGTGGCGCAGGCGCCGGTGGCGGCATTTTGCGGGTGGTTGGCGGTCCGGCCGCTGGTGGCCGCCGACGAGAGGGACGCATCCTTGAGTCATGATCACTCCTGACACCAAGGACTGGACCTGGGTGCTCGAACGCCCCTGTGCCGACTGCGGCCTGGACACCCCGGCGGTGGACCCCGAGGCCGTCGCGGGCATGGTGCGCGTCAACGCGGCGGCCTGGGTGGACCTCCTCGCGGGTGACCCGGCGGAGCTCCGGCGGCGGCCGGATCCGCAGACCTGGTCCCTGCTGGAGTACGCCTGCCATGTCCGGGACGTGTTCCGGCTGTTCGAGATCCGGCTCGGCCTGATGCTCGACCAGGACGACCCGGCCTTCCCGAACTGGAACCAGGACGACACCGCCGTCGAGGACCGCTACGCGGAGCAGGACCCGGCCCGGGTCGCCGTCGAACTGGCCGAAGCGGCAGCGGTGTTGGCGGGCTCCTTCGAGCAGGTCGGGGGCGCACAGTGGCAGCGGACCGGCGCGCGCAGCGACGGGGCGCGGTTCACGGTCGCGTCCTTCGCGCAGTACCTGATCCACGACCCGGTCCACCACCTGCACGACGTCACGGCCTGACCCGGACCTGACCCGGACCTGACCGGGCCGGCCCGGCCCGCCCCCGGGCGGCAGCGCGGGCGGTGCGGCGCACGTTCAGCCGAGGACGAGGCCGTCGGCGGTCCTGGCCGGCAGGCCGTGCGGGGCGGCCTCGGCGAGGAGCTGCTCCGGGCCCTCGCCGATCCGGACGGCGAGCACGAAGCGGTGCATGTCGCCGAACCGCCGGGGCTCGAAGGCGATGTGCGCGTACGGCGCCTCGGCGGTGGCGGAGGCGGCCAGGCGGGCGGACTCCCGCTCGACCTCGGCCCACTCCTCGGCGGGGACGTACTGCCGCATGACGGAGTGCCAGACCACCGTCACCGCGCCGGGGCGGACCTCGACGCCGCGCAGGAACTCCGCCGCGCCGACCGCCTCGACCCGGGTCGGGAACTCGGCCGCGAGCCGCAGCGCGCCGTTCAGCCGGGCCACCCGGGCGGGCTGGTCGGCCCAGAGGTACGCGCGCAGGGCAAGCGCGCCGCCGGGGGAGCGCGGATCGATCGGGGTGAGGTCGCAGCCGCGCCGCTCGGCGAAGTCCAGCGGCGGCGTACCGGCCGGCAGCTCGGGCGGCCGGCCCTCCCACGCCCCGGCGAGCACCACGGGGGAGTCCTCGGGCCCGTACGAGTAGCCGGGGGCCTCGCAGCGGAAGCGGTCGGCGAGCAGGTTGAGCCCGGCGCTGGCGCCGAGCTCGTACAGCCGGACCGGGCGGGGGCCGCCGGGCAGCGTGTGCAGGGTGTGCAGCAGGCCGGTGATCAGCAGGTTGGCGCGGCCGACCTCGTTGGTCTGCGGGGGCCTGGTCAGCCAGTCGCGGACCCACGGCAGGTTGTCGGCGACGGCCGCGCGGAACGCCGGCCAGGCGGCGTCGGGCCGGTCCGGGTCGAAGCTGCCTCCGGCGCTCGGGTAGTGGGCGGCGAGCTCGGGGGCGCGTCCGGTCAGAACCAGGGCGTGCACTCCGCCCAGCAGGCGCAGGGCGACGGCTTCGCGCCAGGGGTCGGCCTCGTGACCCGCGAGAGCCGCGGCGCAGGGGCCGTCGGCGGCCAGGTCGAGGGCGACCTGGTGGAGCAGGGCGGCGTAGAGCGGGGAGCCGAGTTCGGCACAGGCCCGCGCCTGCTGCTCGACCATGGCGGTGGCGTTCGCCCTGGCGTCGTTCCCCTCGGCCGCCCCGGGGGCTGCTGGCGCTGAGGACATCTCCTGGCTCCGTTCCGTCGGCTGGGATCATCATTCGCCTGCCGACGGCCCGTCAGCAGAGGGCATCCGGGTGATTCCGATCACGGTCGCGGGGAGGAAGGGGGGAGGGGGAGGGCGGGGGAAGGCGGCGGAGGGAGGGCGCAGGGGCGGGGCCGAGTCAGATCTCCTCGGCCATCTCGTTCAGCCGGGCGTGACGCAGCCGGCCGGTGATGCTGGCGGTGTCGGTGCCGATCACGTCGGCGATCTCGGGTGTGGCGAGGCCGACCACGTAGTGCAGGATCGCGAGGTCCTCGTCGGCGGGGCCGGGCCGAAGGCCGGAGGGGGCGGAACGGGCCCGCTGCTCGGTGATGGTGGTACGCAGGATCTCCCAGGCCGCGGCCGTGGGGTTGGGCCCGACCAGCACCTCCGACCAGACGGAGGCCAGGCAGCCCAACGCGTGCCGGACCACCGAGGCCGCCTGGTCGGGATCGGCGAACCAGACCCGGGCGTAGCTCAGGTAGCGCGGTCGGTGGAGCTCGCAGAACGCGCCGAACTCCACCGGCATACCGGGGAAGTCGCCGGCCCTGGGGGCCGCCGCCGGTTCCTCGGCCTGGACATGACGGTCTGTCACATCTGCCTCTCGATCTGGTCGGGACGGCGGAGCGCACATTCCGCTCACTCTAGGCCCTCACCCCAATGCATCGGGTGACAAGTCCGTTGAGATGACCGGGAGTGGGGCTCGATCCGGCCGATTGGTGACGACTCATCAGATCTTCGTTGCGGTCTTCCGACCGCGAACCGGTCACAGCTGGTCAACGGTGGTACAACGACGAAGGCGGCGGGGGGTTGCTGCCGTACCGGCGCCGTCCGGTCCGGCACCTGTCCGCCCCCGTCCTCGTCGCCAGCGCTGCCACCGTCGCCGCGGGCGGTCCCACGCCTGGCCACCGGTCTCGGGGTCGGACCATGACGGCCGGTCATGTCGGCAGGGGTGCGGATCGGGGGCGTCCCCGTTGGCTGCCGCCCGGTCCGGCGCCGCAGGCTTGCGGGCATGAGGAATGAGACCGACCGCCCCGCCGCCCCGGGCCGCTCCGCCCCCGCCGCCCGGCCGCGCCGGACCGGGCTCATGCCGGCCGCCGCGCTGGCCACCGTCTGCGCCATCGCCGCGTACGCCCCGGGCCAGGCCTCCGCCGCGCCCGCCCCATCCGAACCACCCACCCCAACCGCCCCGGCCGAACCACCAGCCCCACCCGCCCCGACCACCCGGGCCGCCCTGACCGCCGCGCCGCAGCCCGCACAGGACCCCACCGCCCCGGTGACCCCGGCCGTCCCCGCGGCCCCCGGTAGCCCGCTGGAGGCCGGTGACGCGGACTGCCCGGCGATCCCGGCCGGGGCCGACCCGGCGCGCTGGCGCTGCGAGGTGCACGTCGGTGCCCCGCTGCTGACCGTGGGCGCAGTCGAGGGCCTCGTCCTGGCGCCGATGACCATCACCTTCGCCGGGGGCCCGCTGCCGGACGGCACCAAGGGCCAGGTCTTCGGTGCGCTGCGCAGCGCAGCGCACCGACCCGGCTGCCCGGCTGACTGTTCGGGCTTCCGGCGCCGCTGGGCGCGACCACCAGGCCCGACGCCCGCGGCTCGCTCGGCGGGCTCGCCCTCAACCCAGTGCGGTGGCCGATCCGACTTCTGCACCGGGCAGTTGAGCCTGCGGCTGGTCCTGCGCGGACCCCTGCTGCCGGACTCCTGCGCGATCGGCGGGTCGGTGCCGATCGACCTGGCGCTGCGGCGTACCGCCCCGGCGGTCCGGGAGTCCGAGGAGCCGCCGCTGATCCGGTACTCGATGGAGGACGGCGGCTTCGCCGCGCCCGTGGTGGGGCGGTGCGGCCCGCTGGGCCACCTGCTCGACCGCCGGCTCGGACTGCCGGCGGCCGATGGCAACCTGCTGCGGCTCGACGCCGCCTACACCTTCAGGACGTACGACCGGCTGCGCTGACCCCGCTCTCGCCGCCGCCCGGCTGACGGTCCGACAGCCGGGCGCGCAAGGCCGCCGCCGCTGCCGTGGAGGCGGCTGCGGAGGCCGCGGCGGCCGCGGCGGCCGCCATCGGGGCGGCCTCCCGGCGGGTCTGGCCGGGGATGCCGGTCGGCCGGTCGGCCCGGGGGGTGCGAGCCGCCTCCTCGACCGCCTCGACCGCCTCCCGCGCGGCGAGGTAGGCCTGGACGGCGGCGATCCCGTAGACCGGCTGGATCAGCTGGTGGCCCTTGAAGAACGGGCGGGCGGGCGCGAATCCGGCCGCGACCACCAGTTCGCGGATCTCGGTTATCTCCTCCTCGGTCCGCGCGGTGAAGCGGACCTCCCAGCCCTTCTTGTACGCGCGGCCGTCCTCGCTGTTGCGGCGGGCCAGGTCCGGTCGGCGGACGTAGCCGGGCAGTCGGCCGAGGCGCAGCTGGGCAGTGCGCCGGCCGGAGGTTTCGTCACGTGGCATGAGCTGATGGTAGGCAATCGTCCGGGAGCCGTTGACTCCGGGTTGGTGCTTCACCGTGCGTAGTCGATTACGCCCTGTCATGATCGCCTGGTGGTGGCGGTGTGCGCGGTTCGGGGCCCGCGAAGATCAATCCGATGAAAATCGGATGGTACCCGTCAAGTCCGACCCAATCCGGCAACTGAATGAACGTCCTATCCGCCGAATGGGTGAGGGTATGGGGACTTTAGTGCAGACCAGTCCCGTTTTCGCGACGGTTGGGTAACAGGTCGTCAGGTCGTGGATCCCGTGGCGGAGCTGTTGGGGAAGGTGTCGGCATGAGCTACCAGATTCCCTCCCAGTCCTTGTCCCTCGAAGAGCTGGCCCGGCGGCAGCAGAACGTGATCACGGCCAGTCAGCTGCGGGCCCGTGGCGTGCCGACGCGGGTGGTCAGCGAGCACTGCCGGCGTGGCGGGCCCTGGCGCCGGATGCTGCCGCGGGTGTACCTGCTGCAGGAGAGCGAGCCGACCCCGGAGCAGCGGATGTGGGCCGCGCTGCTGTACGCCGCGCAGAACGGGCGGGACGAGGGCGGCCGGGAGGGCGCCGTGATCACCGGCGCGGCGGCGCTGGCGCTGTACGGCTTCGTCTCGATGCCCCGGCTGCCCGCCGTCACCGGGGTCGAGGTGCTGGTGCCCCGGCAGCGCCGGCTGCGGGACGCCGGTGAGGTGCGGATCCGGCGCACCGAAAGGGAGTTGGTGGCGCGCTCGGTGCACGGGCTGGCCTGCGCACCGGTGGCCCGGGCGGTCTGCGACGCGATCCGGGAGTGGACGGACGCGGGTGCCTTCGACGCCGGGGTGATCGGCCCCGGGCTGCTGCGCTCGGTGCTCCGCGAGGCCGTCTCCCGGATCGGATCGGGCGGCGGGCTGCGGGAGTTGTCCACCGAACTGGCCGAGGCCGGGTTGCTGGAGGAGGCCCGGGTGCGGGCCGCGCTGGACGAACTGCTGGCCGCCGAACGGGAGTCGGTGCTGGACCGGCTGGGCGAGCTGATCGACGAGTGGCTGCTGCCGGCCCCGCTGGCCGGCCCGGAGCTGCGGATGCGCGGCGGCACCTACGTCGCCGTGCCGGACCTGTACTGGCCGCAGGTGGGGGTCGCGGTCGAGGTGGACTCGGACCTGCGCTGCGTCAGCGAGGGCGAGGCGGCCTGGGTGCGTGGTGGCCAGCACCGGATGGAGTACCTGGGGGTGCGGGTGGTCCACGTGTCCGGGCAGCGGCTCGCCGCCGAGCCGGACGCGGTCGGCGGTGAGCTGCGGGAGGCGTTCCGCGCCGGCGGCGAGGATGTGATCGAGCTGCTGGTGACCGAGCGCTGACCGCCGGGCCCCGGCCGGGGTCCGTCCGCCACGGGCCTGCGACGCAGGCCGAGCAGCACACCGGCGCCGGCACCCGGCGCGCAGTACCCGGCACGCAGTACCCCCCGTACCCGGCACCAGCGCCCAGCCCCGAGCACCCGGTTCCCGGTGCCCGGCACTCAGTACCGAGCCCAACTCCCAGCCCCGGCACCCAGCCCCCGCCGCCGCGCAGGCGCGGCCCGCGGAGGTCAGCCGCGAACCACCGGTTCTCCGGTCAACTCCACCCCGGCGAGCCGGAGTTCCTCCAGCGCCGCCGCCGTCGTCGGGGCGGCCACCGCAGCGGTGAGGTCGAGCAGGACCCGGGTGGTGAAGCCCTCCCGGGCGGCGTCGAGGGCGGTCGCCCGGACGCAGTGGTCGGTCGCGATGCCGACCACGTCGACCTCCACCACGTTCCGTGACCGCAGCCAGTCGGCCAGCCCCTGCCCGTTCTCGTTGCTGCCCTCGAATCCGCTGTACGCGGCCGAGTACGAGCCCTTGTCGAAGACCGCCTCGATCGCGCCCGAGGTCACCGACGGCGCGAAGTTCGGGTGGAACCCCACGCCCTCGGTGCCCGCCACGCAGTGCACCGGCCAGGAGTGGACGTAGTCGGGCTCGGCGGAGAAGTGCTCCCCGGGGTCGATGTGGTGGTCCCGGGTGGCGACGATGTGGGTGTAGCCGGCGGCGGACTCGGCGATCAGGTCGGTGATCGCGGCGGCGACCTCGGCGCCGCCGGACACGGCCAGACTGCCGCCCTCGCAGAAGTCGTTCTGCACGTCGACGACGATCAGGGCGCGGTGCATGGCTGGCTTCTCTCGTTTCTCGGTGACGTTGTGTTGCCGGGGGCGGCGCCGGGTGTCGGGGCCGGGCGCACCGGGGGTATGAACTCTAGGGAGTGACGCGCGTAGGCGAAAGAGTCGTGCGCCCCTGCGGCCCGGCCGTTGCGGCCGTCGGCGGCTGCTCGGTGACGATCACCGGCTCGCCCTTGGAGAGCTGGGTCGCGGAGAGCGGCAGTCCGGCCCTGGCCCGCAGGTGGCGCTCGCGGGCGGCCTCCAGCGGTTCCCGGCCGACCACCTTGCCCGCGGTGACCAGCGGGACGTGCAGCAGGTACGGCTCCAGCTCCGCGGGGACCGGCCCGAGCCCGACCACCTCGGCCTCGGCGACGCCGTCCGCGTCGGGGCGCCGGGCGGCCCACTTGCGTCCGCCGACGCTGGTCTTCCCGCCGGCCGAGCGCTTGGCCACCGGCACGAGATCGCCCTCGGGGCCGGCGGCCCGGGCGACCAGCTTGTAGACCATCGCGCAGGTGGGGTGCCCGCTGCCGGTGACCAGGCTGGTACCCACGCCGTAGCCGTCGACCGGGGCCGCGGCCAGCGCGGCGATGGCGTACTCGTCCAGGTCGGAGGTGACGATGATCCTGGTGCCGGTGGCGCCCAGGTCGTCCAGCTGGCGGCGGACCCGGTGGGCGAGCAGGGTCAGGTCGCCGGAGTCGATCCGGACCGCGCCGAGGCCCGGGCCGGCCACCTCGACGGCGGTGCGGACGGCCTCGGCCAGGTCGTAGGTGTCGACCAGCAGGGTGGTGCCGCGGCCCATCGAGTCGATCTGGGCGGTGAAGGCGTCCCGTTCGCTGTCGTGCAGCAGGGTGAAGGCGTGCGCGGCGGTGCCGGTGGTGGGGATGGAGTAGGTGAAGCCGGCCTCCAGGTCGGAGGTGGCGCCGAAGCCGGCGATGTAGGCGGCCCGGGCGGCGGCGACCGCGGCGCCCTCGTGGGCGCGCCGGGCGCCCATCTCGATGCACGGGCGCTCGCCCGCGGCGGCGGTCATCCGGGAGGCCGCGGCGGCGATGGCGGAGTCGTGGTTGAGGATCGACAGGATCAGCGTCTCCAGGATCACCGCCTCGGCGAAGCTGCCCTCGACGGTCAGCAGCGGCGAGCCGGGGAAGTAGACCTCGCCCTCCGGGTAGCCGTGGATGTCGCCGCGGAAGCGGTAGTCGGCCAGGAACCGCAGGGTGGGCTCGTCCACCACCCGCTGGTCGGAGAGCCAGTCCAGTTGCGGCGTGGTGAAGCGGAAGGCCTCCACCGCGTCCAGCACCCGGCCGGTGCCGGCCAGCACGCCGTAGCGGCGGCCGTTCGGCAGGCGGCGGGTGAACACCTCGAAGACGGAGCGCCGGTGGGCGGCGCCGCTGCGGAGGGCGGCCTGCAGCATGGTGAGTTCGTACCGGTCGGTGAGCAGCGCGGTGGACCGGCTCGCGGTGATGGCGTCCATGATGATGATGCTACTACCACTTAGCGTCAGTCTGACGATTTCTCTCCGGCGTGTTGACCCGGATTCGCTCGCGCGTCCCCCGGATGGAAGCATGAGAGGCAGAGGACGTCGTGTCGGGTGAGGGAGAAGCAGTCGTGAGTGTCGCCCCGGTGGAGATCGAGCGCCCTGAGGTCGAGGGCCTGCCGGTGACGGAGCCCGACACACCCTGGGTCACCATCGTCCACAACGACCCGGTCAACCTGATGAGTTACGTCCAGTACGTGTTCCAGGCCTACTTCGGCTACCCGAAGGACAAGGCCAGGCAGCTGATGATGGACGTGCACACCAAGGGTCGCGCGGTGGTCTCCAGCGGTACCCGCGAGGAGATGGAGCGGGACGTCCAGGCGATGCACGGTTACGGTCTGTGGGCGACCCTCCAGCACGACTGACCCCGTACGGCCATCAGGCCCCTCACCACCACCAAGCAGACAGGCTGATCAGGACACATGGCTGGGTTGTTCGAGAGCGCCGGCGGCGGCAGCGCGGTGATCGCGCTGGACGAGGTCGAGGCCTCCATCCTGCGCACCCTCGAGGTGCAGATGCTGGAGCTGATCGGGCCCGGACCGGGCGGTGCGGGCGACGACCCGCTGGCGGCGCTGTTCGCCGAGGGCCCCACCGAGGCGCCCGAGGACCCGGCGCTGGCCCGGCTCTTCCCCGACGCGTACGGCGAGCCGGGGGAGCGGGCCGACGAGGAGACCCGCGCCATGGCGGGCGAGTTCCGCCGCTACACCGAGGTGGACCTGCGGGCCCGCAAGCGCGACGACGCGCTGGCCGTGGTGCGCTCCCTCGACGGCCTGGGCGAGGACGGCGGGGTGCTCCAGGTCCCGGCCGGGGACTGCCGGCACTGGCTCGGTGCCCTCAACGACCTGCGGCTCACCCTCGGCAGCCGACTGGAGATCACCGAGGAGGACGAGCAGGGCCTCTACCGACTGCCGGACACCGACGAGCGCAAGCCCCTGGTGATGGCCTACGTCTGGCTCGGCCAACTGCAGGAGACCCTGCTCGACGCGATGACCGGCTGAGCCGGTCCCCCTGCACGCCCGCGCCCGTCCGTGCCGGTCCGTACCCCGATGTCCCGTCCACCGGCGGAGAGTCCGCATGGTGGACGGGATTTCGCGTCAATACGGACAAAGAGCTCGATATCCGTACCTGTCATGCTCAAATGGCGCTCAGATACCCACCGGTATCCGGTCATACCGTGATACGACTTCCCCTCGCCCCGCGAGCAGAAGGAGGGTGGCCATGGCCGACCAGGCCCAGGACGAGATGACCGAGGTCCGGTCCGAGGGGGACGAGGGCTACGAGCGCGGTCTGGGCAGCCGTCAGATCCAGATGATCGCGATCGGCGGCGCCATCGGCACCGGCCTCTTCCTCGGCGCCGGTACCGCCATCTCCAAGGCCGGCCCGAGCCTCATCCTCAGCTACGCGGTGGCCGGCCTGGTGATCTTCGTGATCATGCGGGCGCTCGGCGAACTGCTCACCTACCGCCCGGTGTCCGGCAGTTTCGCCGAGTACGCCCGCGAGTTCCTGGGCCCGTTCGCGGGTTATGTGACCGGCTGGACGTACTGGCTGTTCTGGGTGGTCACCGGCATGGCGGAGACCACCGCCGCCGCGGTCTACGTGCGCTTCTGGGCGCCCGGCATCCCGCAGTGGGCCAGCGCGCTGGTCTTCCTGGTGATCCTCTACGCGGCCAACCTGATCTCGGTGAAGCTGTTCGGCGAGATCGAGTTCTGGTTCTCGATGGTCAAGGTCACCGCGATCATCGGCATGATCCTGATCGGCGTCGGGGTCCTCACCCTCGGCTTCAGCGACGCCGCCGACACCGCCTCGGTCGGCAACCTGTGGGCGGACGGCGGCTTCTTCCCCAAGGGCATCGGCTCCACCGTGATGACCCTGCAGATCGTGATGTTCGCCTACCTCGGCGTCGAACTGGTCGGCGTCACCGCCGGGGAGAGCGCCGAGCCGGAGAAGAACCTGCCACGGGCCATCAACACCCTGCCCTGGCGGATCATGCTGTTCTACATCGGTGCGCTGACGATCATTCTGGCCCTGGTCCCCTGGCGGGAGTTCAGCCCCGGCGTCAGCCCGTTCGTGGCGGCCTTCGGCAAGATCGGAATCCCGGCCGCCGCCGGCATCATCAACTTCGTGGTGCTCACCGCGGCGCTGTCCTCCTGCAACTCCGGGATGTACTCGACCGGCCGGATGCTGCGCGACCTCGCCCAGCGCGGCCAGGCGCCCGGCCGGCTCACCGCGCTCAACTCCCGCCGCACCCCGGCCCTGGCGATCACCGTCTCGGCGCTGCTGATGGGCCTCGGCGTGGTGCTCAACTACCTGGTCCCTGCCAAGGCGTTCGAGTACATCACCTCCGTCGCCACCGTCTGCGGCCTGTGGACCTGGGCCGTCATCCTGGTCGCCCAGCTCCGCTACCGCCGCGCCTGGCAGCGCGGCGACCTCCCGGCGCCCACCTTCAAGGCGCCCGGCGGGGCCTGGCCCAGCCGGCTCGCGCTCGCCTTCCTGGTCCTGGTCGTGGTGCTGATCGCGATCGACGAGGACTCCCGGATCTCGCTGTACGTCTTCCCCGTCTGGGCCGCCGCCCTGGTGGTCGGCTACCAGGTGCTCAAGCGGGTCAGGCCGCAGGCCGTCCTCGCCCACCCGGGACCTCCGGAAGCCCGCCGGGACGCTCACCCGGAGCCCCGCCCGCAGGCCGCCCCGCGCGGCTGATCCGGCACCCACCGACCCCCGGTCCGACTGCTGGACCGGGTCGCCCGTCCGGCCGTCGAACGCACCCCGCGACGGCCGGACGGGCCTGGCTATCCTGACCGCATGCTGACCATCACCCGAGAACTGCGCGACGCGATCGTCGCCCACGCCCGCGCCGACCACCCGGACGAGGCCTGCGGCGTGGTCGCCGGACCGGCCGGCAGCGGACGGCCCGAGCGGTTCATCCCGATGCTCAACGCGGCCCGCTCGCCCACCTTCTACGAGTTCGACTCCGGCGACCTGCTCAAGCTCTACCGCGAGATGGACGACCGCGACGAGGAGCCGGTGGTGATCTACCACTCGCACACCGCCACCGAGGGCTACCCGTCCCGTACCGACGTCTCGTACGCCTCCGAGCCCGGCGCCCACTACGTGCTGGTCTCCACCGCCGAGGGCAACGGGGAGAGCGACCCGTACCAGTTCCGCTCGTTCCGCATCGTGGACGGCGTGATCACGGAGGAAGACGTCGAGGTGGTGGCGGACCACGCCGCCTGAGCCCGGCCGCCCCCGCCGGACCCCGGACCCCGGACCCCGGACCGGCCGGGTCGCCCCGCCCGGAGCCGGGCGGCCTGCCCGCGGCCTGCCCGGGGTCCTGCCAAGTCTCAGCATCGGATACGGAAACGACCGGATCCCGAGACGCAGCTGCCGGACCGGGGGCGGGAATCTATACGATGAGCCCATGCGTTCCGTCGATGTGAGCAACCAGGCCCCGGGCATCCGCCTCGTGGCGCGCCTGCACGTCGACCTGTGCCGGCTCGCCAGTGCGATCTGTCCCGGCACCGCCGACGCCAGCTGACTTCGGCACCGCCCACCCCGGCAGCGACCGGGGCCACTCCCCTGCCGCGCCCCGTGCGGCCCACCCGACCCACCTCCACAGGAGCGCAGCCATGGCCATCGAGGTCCGCATCCCGACCATCCTCCGTACCTACACCGACGGCGCCAAGGCCGTCGAGGGCACCGGCGCCAACCTCGGGGAACTCTTCACCGACCTCGACGCCCGCCACCCGGGCATCGCCGAGCGCCTGCTCGACGCCGGCGAGCTGCGCCGCTTCGTCAACGTCTACCTGAACGACGAGGACGTCCGCTTCCTGGACGGCATCGCCACCGAGATCACCGACGGCGACAGCGTCACCATCCTGCCGGCCGTGGCCGGCGGCGCCCGCTGAGCCGCCGCCCGATGCGCTACGACAGCCCGATCGAAGCGGTCGGCAACACCCCGCTGGTGCGGCTGCCCCGGATCTCGGCCGCCGTCCCCGGCAACGACCACGGGCTGGTCACCCTCTGGGCCAAGCTGGAGGACCGCAACCCGACCGGCTCGATCAAGGACCGTCCGGCCCTGCACATGATCGAGCGGGCCGAGGCCGCGGGCCTGCTCACCCCCGGCTGCACCATCCTGGAGCCCACCAGCGGCAACACCGGCATCTCGCTGGCCATGGCCGCCAAGCTCAAGGGCTACCGGATGGTCTGCGTGATGCCGGAGAACACCAGCGAGGAGCGGCGCGAGCTGCTCCGGATGTGGGGCGCGGAGATCATCCCGTCGCCCGCCGCGGGCGGCTCCAACACCGCGGTGCGGATCGCCAAGGAGATCGCGGCCGAGCACCCCGACTGGGTGATGCTCTACCAGTACGGAAACCCGGACAACGCCGGCGCCCACTACCGGGGCACCGGGCCGGAGATCCTCGCCGACCTCCCCGAGATCACCCACTTCGTCGCCGGTCTCGGCACCACCGGCACCCTGATGGGCGTCGGCCGGTTCCTGCGCGAGAAGGTCCCCGGCGTCCAGGTGGTCGCCGCCGAGCCGCGCTACGACGACCTGGTCTACGGGCTGCGCAACCTGGACGAGGGCTTCGTGCCCGAGCTGTACGACGCCGAGGTGCTCACCACCCGCTTCTCGGTCGGCTCGGCCGACGCCGTCCGGCGCACCCGGGAACTGCTCCAGCAGGAGGGCATCTTCGCCGGCGTCTCCACCGGGGCCATCCTGCACGCCGCGATCGGGGTCGCCCGCAAGGCGGCCAAGGCCGGCGAACGCGCGGACGTGGCCTTCGTGGTCGCCGACGGCGGGTGGAAGTACCTGTCCACCGGCATCTACACCGCGGAGTCGACCGAGGCCGCGGTCGAGGCACTGCAGGGCCAGCTCTGGGCCTGAGTCCGCCGTCGCCCCGTGGGCGCCGCACCCCGCCGGGTGCGGCGCCCGCGGCGTCTCAGTGCCGGGCCCGGCGGACCACCTCGGCCCAGATCCGTTCCTCCACCGGGCCGACCCGGCGCCGGAAGTCCGCGAGCGGCACCTCGCGCAGCTCGTCCGTCTCGAGCCAGCTCGCCCGCCCTTGCCGGTCACCGACCGAGCCGGCCGGCAGCCGCAGCACCCCGGGCCGTTCGGCGTGGTGCTTGGTGGTGATCTTGGCGACCAGCGCGGTCCGCGGCCGCACCCGCAGCACCAGGCACGGCCGGTCCTTGCCGCCCGGGCCGTCCTCGAACGGCACCTGCGCCCACCAGATCTCCCGGGGCGCGGGCCGTCCCGGCCGCGGTGCGCGCGCCGGGGCGGCCCGCCGCCGCGAGCGCCGGAGCCACCACCGGACGGCCAGCAGCAGCGCCACCGCGCCCGCGGCCAGCAGCAACGACAGGGTCAGTGATCGGTCCATCCGCCGACCGTACCGGGCCGGGCCGCGGCTGTGACATTCGACGATTTGTCCGTTCCGTGCTGCTGATCGGTCACGGAACGGCGACGGCGTCCGGCCGGGCCCGGGGATCGCGGCCGCCCCGGAAAAGCTGATCACGACAACCCGAGCACCGCTCGGGACCTCGGTCCGAAGGTGGTGACCAGATGAGCCCCAGCAGCAACGACCTGTGGTCCTACGCCGAGATCGCCCGGCACATCAACGTCCAGTCCGAGACCGTCCGCAACTACCGCCGGCACGGCCTGCTCCCCGAACCCGACCTGACCGACGGCAACGGGCACCCCCGCTGGTACCCCGACACCATCAGAGCCTGGGCCCGCAACCGTCCCGGGCACCGCTGACCCTCCGTCGAACGCCCGCCCGCGCCCCCGGCCCGTTCTGGTGATTCCAGCCACAGCGCGGCACGGGGACGGGGGCAAAGTGCCGTCCGGCCCTTACCCTCGACACGCAACGACCGTACCGGGGCAGCCCACGCCGACCCCCTGCGGGACCAATGACCATCGGGGCGGAGGGGCTCGGCATGCAACTGACCGTGGTGGGGTGCTCGGGGAGCTTCCCGTCCGCCGACTCGCCCTGTTCCAGCTACCTGGTGGAGGCCGACGGCTTCCGGGCCGTGCTCGACCTCGGCAACGGGGCGCTCGGCGCCCTGCAGAACTACGTCGGCCTGTACGACGTCGACGCCGTGCTCCTCAGCCACCTGCACGCCGACCACTGCGTCGACCTGTGCGCCTACTGGGTCGCCCGCAACTACCGGGTGGAGGGCTGCCCCGACCCGGTGCCGGTGTACGGCCCGGCCGGAACCCCCGAACGGCTCGCCCGCGCCTACGACATGCCGGAGGAGCCCGGTATGACCGAGGTCTTCGAGTTCCGCACCCTCAAGCCCGGCACCTTCGACCTCGGACCGCTACGGATCACCACGGTCCAGGTCAACCACCCGGTCGAGGCGTACGCCTTCCGGATCGAGCACGGCGGCCACGCGATCGTCTACTCCGGCGACACCGGCGAGAGCGCCGACCTGGTCGAGCTGGCCACCGGCGCCGACCTGTTCCTGTGCGAGGCCGCCTACACCGACGGCAAGGACACCTACCAGGCCGTCCACCTCAACGGCCGGGAGGCCGGCGAGCACGCCACCGCCGCCGGCGCCAAGCGCCTGGTGCTCACCCACATCCCGCCGTGGACGGACGCCCAGCGCAACCTCCGCGACGCCGAGGCCGCCTACCGCGGTCCGGTGGAGCTCGCCAGACCCGGCGCCGTCTACCGGTTCTGATCGCCGGCGCCGGCCGCCGGCCGGTCCGCCACCTCGACGATCACCAGGGTGCCCGAGCTGCCGGCCCGCACCGCGTGCCGGTGCCCGCCCGGCACCAGGCACAGCTCACCGGCTCGCACCGACAACTCGCGGCCCTCCAGGGCGAGTTCCAGCTGTCCGTCGAGCACCAGCAGGGCCTCGGTGGTGGTGTGCACCTCCGACGGGACCGGGCGCCCGTCCATCCGCAGCACCTTCACCCCCGCCGCCCCCACCTCGCCGAGCAGCTGCGAACTCCACGCCACGGGCAGCCCCGCGGCCGTCTCCACCAGGTCGGTCACACGCACGCCGAACACACCCCTCACGGGCCTCGGAAGCAACGGATGCGAAGGACGCTACCGGGCGGGGCCCGCCCGTTGGTCGACCGTTCGGCAAAGAAATCCGCCCGCCGCCTGCCGCCGCCCGCGCGGACACCGGTGCCCCGCCGCACGGGGACGCGACGGGGCACCGGGGGAGCGGGTGGCGGTCAGGCCTTGGTGACGTCCTCGATCTCCTCGTCGCTCTCGCGGCCGGGCGTCTTGAGGTTGAACTTCACGATCGCGAAGCGGAACACCGCGTAGTAGATCGCGCCGAAGACCAGGCCGATCGGGATGATCAGCAGCGGCTTGCTCGCGAGGTGCCAGTTGATCACGTAGTCGATCAGGCCGGCCGAGAAGCTGAAGCCGTCGTGCACCCCGAGCGCCCAGGTGACGGCCATCGACAGCGCGGTCAGCACGGCGTGGATCGCGTAGAGCACCGGCGCGATGAACAGGAAGGTGAACTCGATCGGCTCGGTCACACCGGTCACGATGCTGGTCAGCGCGAGCGAGGTCATCATGCCGAGGACGACCTTGCGGCGCTCCGGGCGGGCGGCGTGTGCGATGGCGAGGGCGGCGGCGGGCAGCGCGAACATCATGATCGGGAAGAAGCCGGACTGGAACTGCCCCGCGGTCGGGTCGCCGGCCAGGAAGCGGTTGATGTCGCCGTTGACGACCTTGCCGGTGGCGTCGGTGAAGCTGCCGGTCTGGAACCACGCGTAGGTGTTGACGAACTGGTGCATGCCGATCGGGATCAGCGCGCGGTTGACCAGGCCGAAGATGCCGGCGCCGAGCGCGCCCGCGCCCACCAGCTTGTCGTTGCCGCCGGAGATGACGTCACCGATCGGGCCCCAGCACAGGCCGAACAGGATGCCCAGCGCGGTGCCGACGAAGGCCATGATGATCGGGACGAGCCGGCGCCCGTTGAAGAAGCCGAGCCAGTCCACCAGCTTGGTGCGGTGGTACTTCTGCCACAGGACGGCGGCCAGCAGGCCCACCACCACCCCGCCGAGCACCCCGGGGTTCTGCGGCTTGCCGGCCGGCAGCGCGGCGGTCACCGTGCCCTCGGCCGGGAAGACGGTCAGCACCTGCTTGAAGACCAGGTAGCCGACCAGCGCCGCGAGGGCGGTCGAACCGTCGGCCTTCTTGGCGAAGCCGATGGCGACACCGACGCAGAACAGCAGCGGGAGGTTGTCCAGCACCGCACCGCCGGCCGCGCCGAACACCTGGACGAGCTTGGCGGGGAAGTGCCAGCTGGTCTGCACGTCCGGCTGGCCCAGACGGGCCAGGATGCCGGCGGCCGGGAGCACCGCGATCGGCAGCTGGAGGCTGCGGCCGACCTTCTGCAGGCCGGGAAGGATTCCGGAGCCGAACTTCTTTCCCGGCTTGGGGGCGGCGGCGGGTGCCGGAGCCTGCGCAGTCGTACTCATGGGGGTGGTTCCTCACGACAGGGCGGGTCGGACGTCGGGTGGAGCGTCGGGGGCCGACTCGCGAACTGGTCTACACCACTAGTGGTGTAGACCAGTTTTCTAACACGTGCGGACAGGGTGAGGAACCCCGGAAAGCCGCGCAGGTGGGAAGCGCTATGAAATCGAAACCTTGTTGTGGATTGGCGATCTTGGCTACCCGCCGTAACAGTTCTTTTGGCGAGTCGCGCAACAAAAGATTTCCCAAGTGACGCACGGTCAGGCCTTGGTGACGTCCTCGACCTGGTCGTCGTCCTCGCGGCCGGGTGTCTTCACGTCGAACCGCACGATCACGAAGCGGAAGACCGCGTAGTAGACGGCCGCGAATCCCAGCCCGACCGGGATGATCACCCATGGTCTGGTGGCGAGGCTCCAGTTCAGCAGGTAGTCGATCAGCCCGGCCGAGAAGGCGAAGCCGTCGTGCACGCCGAGCCCCCAGGTGACCGCCATCGAGGCGCCGGTGAGCAGGGCGTGGAGGATGAACAGGACGGGGGCGATGTAGGCGAAGGAGTACTCGATCGGCTCGGTGATGCCGGTGATCGCGGAGGTCAGTGCGACCGAGGTCATCAGGCCGTAGATCTCCTTGCGGCGGTGCGGCTTGGCGCTGTGCGCGATGGCGAGGGCGGCGGCCGGCAGCGCGAACATGAAGATCGGGAAGAAGCCGGTCATGAACTGGCCGGCCGTCGGGTCGCCGGCCAGGAAGCGGGCGATGTCGCCGTGCACCTCGGTGCCGTCCGCCTTGACGTACGTGCCGAACTGGAACCATGGGAAGAAGTTCAGCAGCTGGTGCATGCCGATCAGCAGCAGGGCCCGGTTGGCCACGCCGAACAGCCCGGAGCCGATCGAGCCCAGGTCCGCCAGCCACTGCGCGAACGACTCCAGCGCGTCGCCGATCGGCGGCCAGACCCACAGGCAGAGCGCCGCGAAGACCAGGCCGACCAGGGCGGTGATCATCGGGACCAGGCGCCGCCCGTTGAAGAAACCCAGCCAGTCGACCAGCCTGGTGCGGTGGAAGCGGACCCAGAGCCAGGCCGACATCAACCCCATCAGGATGCCGCCGAGCACCCCGGGGTTCTGGAAGCCGATGTTGGACGCCGACTGCTTGGCGTAGTCGATGCACTGGGTGCCGGCCACCACGCCCTTGCAGGCGCTGAGGTCGGGGAAGGCCTGGAGGACCTTGTAGTAGACCAGGAAGCCGGTCACCGCGGCCAGCGCGGTCGAACCGTCGGCCTTCTTGGCCATGCCGATCGCGACCCCGATGCAGAACAGCAGCGGCAGGCCGAGCGAGCCGTCCAGCAGGGCCGCGCCGGCCGCCGCGAAGGCCTTGGCGACGTTGTCCCAGCCGAGGCCGTCCGCGCCGAGCAGGTCGGGCTGGCCGAAGCGGTTCAGGATGCCGGCCGCGGGCAGGACGGCCACCGGGAGCTGGAGGCTGCGGCCCATCTTCTGCAGGCCGCCGTAGAACGTCTGCCACCAGGGCGTCTGCGGAACCGTGGCGCCTGCCGAGCTCATGTCGTCCTCCGAGTGCCGGAACCCGCCAGGCCGGGCGGGAACGCGGGCGAGCTGTCCCGCGTTGTCCGGAGTGCACCTAGTATTGGTGTAGACCACTTCGGATGGGGCGGTCGCGCCGGGTCCTGGGCCCAGTGATCGCCATCCTGGGACCGCTGCCCCGGGCCTGCGCGTCGGAATAGCCCAAAAGTGGACTAACGTGGCATATCGCCCGGAGACGGGTGATGCTTGACGCGCTGCTCCGACGGCGCGACAGCTGATCGGGCGTCACCGTCCCCGGCAGCGCCCACCGCACACCGCACACGCAGTACGGCCGCTGGCGACACCCCGCCGAGGCGCCGCGACAGAGGGAGAAAGACATGGCCACCAAGGCTGAGAAGATCGTCGCCGGTCTCGGCGGTATCGACAACATCGAAGAGGTCGAAGGCTGCATCACCCGCCTGCGCACCGAGGTCGTCGACCCGAGCAAGGTCGACGAGGCCGCCCTCAAGGCCGCCGGCGCCCACGGGGTCGTCAAGATGGGCACCGCGATCCAGGTCGTCATCGGCACCGACGCCGACCCCATCGCCGCCGACATCGAGGACATGATGTGAGCTGACCCCCCGCTCACCACCACGGCCCGCCTCCCCCGCCCGGGGGCGGCGGGCCGTCGCGTACGCCCGGAACCACTACGCTCGTTGTCCATGTCACGAATCGACGGCCGCACCGCCGACCAGCTCCGCCCCATCACCATCGAGCGCGGCTGGAGCAAGCACGCCGAAGGATCCGTCCTGGTCTCCTACGGCGACACCAAGGTGCTCTGCACCGCCAGCGTCACCGAAGGCGTCCCCCGCTGGCGCAAGGGCAGCGGCGAGGGCTGGGTCACCGCCGAGTACGCCATGCTCCCGCGCGCCACCAACACCCGCGGCGACCGCGAATCCGTCCGCGGCAAGATCGGCGGCCGCACCCACGAGATCAGCCGCCTGATCGGCCGCTCCCTGCGCGCCGTCATCGACCACCGCGCCCTCGCCGAGAACACCTTCGTCCTCGACTGCGACGTCCTCCAGGCCGACGGCGGCACCCGCACCGCCGCCATCACCGGCGCCTACGTCGCGCTCGTCGACGCCGTCTCCTGGGCCCGCGAGAAGAAGATCCTGCGCGCCAAGGGCCAGCCCATCACCGGCGGCGTCAGCGCCGTCAGCGTCGGCATCATCGACGGCGTCCCGATGCTCGACCTGCGCTACGAGGAGGACGTCCGCGCCGAGACCGACATGAACATCGTCTGCACCTCGGACGGCCGCTTCGTCGAGGTCCAGGGCACCGCCGAAGGCGCCCCCTTCGACCGCGACCTGCTCAACCAGCTGCTCGACCTCGGCACCCTCGGCTGCGCCGAACTCGACGAGATCCAGCGCAAGGCCCTCGAGGCCTGACAACGCCCGACCCCGCGTCACCCCCGGCCGGCCGCCCACGCGGCCGGCCGGCCGCGTGGGTGCACCCGCAGGTCGTACCCGGCGTCGCCGGCCGTCCAGGTGTCACGGATCAGGTCCTTGGCGGCGACGG